>NZ_CP074103.1:300000-517982 GCF_018310535.1 Streptomyces mirabilis
CGCGCCGCAGGCGGGGCACCCGTCTGGCTCGGCCTGGTTAACGACCCCGACGCGATGGCCGACATCGCCGCCTGGATACGTGCCGGAGGACCGGGTCTCGCCGACCCGCCCGACATCCTCGACCTGTACGCGTTCGGCCCGTCCCGGCGCGTACGTCGAACCCTCGAAGCCTGACCTCTACTGGTGGGCGTGCAGGCTGTCGGGCAGATAGTCGTGGCTGTGCCGCCAACCGGCCGGAACCCGATGAGCGTCGACGATGTGCGGATGCCCTTCGCCGAGATCGCCGTGCTCGTGTACGTGCTCGACGGTCGTCGGGGCGTGTGACGGCCACAGTCGCACCGCGAGCAGGGCGGCGAACAGGGCGATCATGCCCAGTGCGAGCACGGCCGACTGGAGTCCGGCTGCCGCGCCGAGCCAGCCGGCGAGCGGGTACGTCAGCAGCCAGCAACTGTGGGAGAGGGAGAACTGCGCGGCGAACGCGGACGTACGCTCCTCGGGCGGCGCCGCGCGGCGGATCAGCCGCCCGGTCGGCGTGAGCACCATCGAGCAGGCGGCGCCGAAGGCGGCCCAGGTGGCGAGCAGCGCGCCCCACCGCCAACCGCCGCTCCCGGCAGTCGTGATGGCGCCGAGCCCGGCGAAGACCACGGTGAGCAGCAGCGCCCCGCTCAGCATCACCACACGGTCCGAGACCCGGTCGAGCAGCCGAGGCAGCAGCAGCGCGACGAGCATCGAGCCCGCGCCGTACGCGCCGAGTGCGAGGGAGACGTCGGTGGCACTGCGGTCGAGGTGGTCGCGGACGTAGACCACGCTGTTGACCGTGACCATCGCGCTTGCGGCGGCCACCGCGAGGTTGAGGGCGAGCAGGGCGCGCAGTTGCGGCGTGGCGAAGAAGATGCGGGTGCCCGCAGTGGCTTTGGCGTACACGCTGCCACTTCGTGGCGTGGTGGTGGCGACCGGCTTGGGCAGTACGGCGGAGACCACCAGGGCGGCCGAGGCGAGGAAGCCGACCACCGTCCCCAAGAACAGCCAGTTGTACGTGATCAGCGAGAGCAGTGCGGCGGCCAGGGCCGGGCTGAACAGGCTCTCCAGGTCATAGGCGAGGCGGGACAGCGACAGCGCCTGGGTGTAGTCGCGCTCGGCGGGCAGCACATCGGGGATGACGGCCTGGAACGTCGGTGTGAACGCGGCCGACGCCGCCTGGAGCAGGAAGATCAGGACGTAGACCTGCCAGACCTGGTCCACGAACGGGAGCATCAGCGCCACCCCGGCCCGGGTGAGGTCGGCGCCGACCATGAGTGCGCGGCGGGGCAGCCGGTCGGCGATCGCGCCGATGGCCGGGGCGATCGCCACGTAGGCCACCATCTTGATCGCCAGCGCGGTGCCGAGGACCGATCCGGCATCGGCGCCCGCGATGTCGTACGCCAGCAAGCCGAGGGCCACTGTGGCCAGGCCCGTGCCGACCAGGGCGATGACCTGGGCGGTGAAGAGGTGGCGGTAGGCGCGGTTGCGCAGTACGGAGAGCACGTGGCGGTCCCTTGGCCGGTCGAGGATGAGGCGCGGAGGCTCTCCACTGTACCTACATGTGCGCACCTGCGCACCTATTGACTCGGGAATTGACCCGCCGACCGCATCGATCGCTCCGTTCGGCCTCTACGCTGTGTGTCATGCCTGTTCGCGAACCCCTGCCACCTGCGTCCGATACGCATCTGCGTGCCCCGGACAGCGAGCGCCTCGCGGCGGCGACCGGCGTGTTCTCGATGCTGTCCGACGCGACCCGACTGCACCTGCTGTGGCTGCTCGCCCAAGAGGAGTCGGATGTCGGCTCGCTGGCCGAGAACTGCGAGGCGTCGCGGACAGCGGTCAGTCAGCATCTGGCGAAGCTGCGGCTCGCGGGGCTGGTGGAGACACGCCGTGAAGGGCGGCACGTTTACTACAGCCTGAGCGACGGACACCTGCGCCGGCTCGTCATGGAGGCCCTCAGTCACGCGGATCACCGCGTGAGCGGCAAGGCTCCGCACGACTGAGGGAGAACCGCCAGGAGGTTCAGGCCGCCGAGGGGGAGGTGCCGTACGCGCCGGCTTCCTCGATCGTTCCGCCAAGCTTGTCGCGGGCCGCCTCCATGGCTGAGCGCGGGCTCGCCGAGAGTACCCAGCGGTTGCCGACCAGGTAGACGCCGCTGTACATCTGCGAGACCTTGAGCCAGTCGCGTTGGCCCGTGGCGGTACGCCGGTCAGGTGCGCCGTCTCGCCGAGATGGCCGCCGACGACCAGGCGGCGCTCAAGCACGGGCGGCGCACCGTGGCTTCGGCCCTGCTGGAGATGTGCAGCGCGCCCGGATCCACCGCCGTCGCACCGGGGATGCCCGCCATGACCGGCCGCGACGCCGCCGAACGCATCCGCCGACTGATCGCGTCGCCCCCCGCGCAGCCCGACAGGCTCACACGGGCCCTCACCCTGACCGCGACAGCCTTCGTGCTGACGCTGCCCCTGGTGATCGCCGTGGCCCCGGCCGTCCTGCTCGCCAACACCGCGCACCTGCCGGGAGCCGGGTGACATACCCGGCAACTGAGCAGCAGGTCCGGTGAAGGCGAAGGCCCCTTCACTCCGCGACGCGCCCTGACGGCGGCCGCGGAGTGAAGGGGCCGATCCACTACCGCTGTGCGCCCGACCGGCGTCGTACGGCGTAGCCCACCGCCAGCAGCGCGACCAGGACCGCCGCGCCGATACCCACCCAGGCACCTGCCGACAACCCGCCGTCATCGTCCTTCTTCGCCTCGGCGGCGGGTGAGGCAGAAGCCTCCTCGGCCGCCGGAGAAGCGGACGCCGACGGGGCCTCGGACGCGGTCTCGCTCGGGGACGGGCCGGCCGCCTTCGAGCCACCCGCGGCGGCCTTCAGCTTGAGCACCGGCGCCGGTTCCTCGCTGCCGTCGCCGAGCTCGATCCAGCGGTCGGTGTGACCGTCGCTGTAGGTCTGCAGCGTCTTGAACGCCAGTTCCTCGGCGTCCGGCAACTGCTTCGCAACGACCGAGTACTTTGCGTTCTCCCCGGTCTTCACGGCCGGGCCCTTGACCGTGTAGCCGTCGTCGTTCGCCGTGAACTTCCAGCCCTTGGGGCCTTCGCCGTACGTCACGTCGGCGGGCGCGATGCCCTCGGGCAGGACCACACGCAGCTCGGTGATCCCGGCCGAGTTGGACTCCGACTCGGCATCGAAGGAGAGCTCTACGTTCTCGGCGAGAGCCTGGGCCTTCTCCGACTCGACCTCCACGTGGGCGGCGGCGGGGCCGGCCGTGAGGAGAAGCGCGGTGACGGCCGTGGTGGTGGCGATGGTCAGGCGCCGTGCGGTGCCGTGGGTCTTGATGGGGGACATGCGTGTCTCCAGGCGTGGTGGAACGCGGAGTGGCGCGATCGCCACCCCGGCGGGGTCAGATGGTGAGAGCCAGCTCCACCCACGGAGGACCCCGCCGTACCACCACGTCCGCGAGCACCGCCTCCTTGGGCGGTGGTCGCTCCATCCACTCCCGGGCGAACGTCGGCAATTCGCTGTCCGCCGACGTCGGACGGTCGCTCATCAGCGCCCAGGCCGTGGCGATGCGCGCCCGCACCATGTCGACGGCGGCCGTCAGACCGCGGGCCAGCGACCAGCACACCGCGTCCGCGCGGTGCAACAGCACGGCGACGAGAACCGCCGCGACGGCGTGGACGGCGGTCATCGCCATCGAACCGTGTAGACGCTCGTGCCACGCGCCATGGGCATCCACCCCGTGATGAGCGCCCGAGGGCATGGCCACGGCCACCGCACGGTGTGTGTGCGCGGTCGCCAGCCACAGGTGCAGCCCGGCCTGGCCGGCGGCGCTCGCCGCCACCACCGCGGTCAGCGTGCGCGGACGCCGCGTGCCGGCGAGACCCACGCAGAAGAGCACCGCGGCCGCACCGACGCTCTGCCGCCACGGTGTTGGTACCCCGGCGATCAGATGGTGCGCGCTCACCCCCAGCACCGTCCCCACGGCGGCGAACACCGCGGCCCGGAGCACGGGCAGGGGCGCACGGAGCGGCGTGGCACGGAGCTTGGTCATGACCTGCCCATCATCAGGCATCGCCCAGCCGGCCTGGAGGCGGGTTCCGTAAAGAGACGGCTCGCCCGTAATTCCGCATTGGTTCACGGCGGTGTGTACCCAGGGAGGGGACGCAAAGCTGCACGACCGCGCCAGAGGCCACTCTGGCAAGGGTGAAATCACCGCATTCGTAACGGGATTCTTCAGCGATGCGTCATGATGGCGGACATGTCGGCCATCCTCGTACTCGACCGCACCGCGGGCGGCACCGCGGCCCGCGCGGTCGGTCACGCCCTGGCCGGCGTCGCCCTGGCGGCCGGACTGCATCACGCGACGACGGACTCCACCGTCTCCTGGCCCGCCCTGCTCCTCGCGGCGGCGGTGCTGTCCGTATGCGCCTACCCGGTCCTGCGGGCCGGTGCATCTCGCACGAGCACCCTCGCCCTGGCCGCCGTGCAAGCCCTGCTGCCCGCCTGGCTGGAGCTGACGGGCGACGACATTCCCGCCGCGGCACTGGACGGCCATCTGAGGCTGCCATCCGCCTGGCACCACAACCCACTGGCCATGGCCACGTTGAACTTCCTCGCGGCCCTCGCCCTCATCGTCTTCTTTCGCAGCGTTGCCGACCTGCCCGCACGCTTGTCGTACGCCGTCGCTGCCACCGCCAACCGTTGGTGGGACCGTCTGCCGTACGTCATCGGCCTGGTCCTGCGCCTGACGGGCACCCCCCTGCCGCAACCGCCGCGTCCGCATCTCCCCGCCATGGCGCTCCCGCAGCCACGCGCTCTCACGCTCCTGCTGTACCGCATACAGCCCTGCGCGCCGTAGTTCCACGGCACTCCGCCGAACCACGTCATCTCGCACGCCCGTGATTGCGGCGTGCCTTCATCGACACCGGAGTGTCCATCGTGTCCGCACACCTGATTGCCATGTGCCGGGCGGCCCAGGGCTTCCCCGCATCCACCGTCGGCAGCGTCCTGCGAGCCGACCGGAGCCACGAAGCCGATCGCCACGTCCAGCCCGGAAAGGGCGGCGGAGTCATCGACTTCTTGACCACCACCCAAATGATCCTCGTACTCCTCATCGGGCTGATCGCGATGACCTTGCTGGTGTTCCAGCTGTGGGCGGGACGGCGTGACAAGGCGGCGCGGGAGGAGAAACGCGAAGGGGCGGGATAGCCGGAGTCTGTCCGGCTGACGGTGTTTCTCGGGCCTCTACGAGCGGGTGGTCGGCGCGGCGTACGGCGACGGTGCGGGGGTGTACCGCCCGGTCGACCCACCATTGCCCGGTCCCGGTGGCCAGGGCGTGCGCGGCGGGGCCGGGCGCTGCGGCCTGGAACCACCGGAGAGGGCGGGAACTGGGGACCATCTCGCCTGTACGCACATAGGGGGACAACGAAGTCAGCCTCGCCGGGTATCTGCGGCTCACCGACGAGCCGGGATCGAACAACCGACGCAGGGTGGAATACCCCGTCGAGCGCTCGACCTCGCGATTGCGATCACGGGCTAGTACCACGTTGACGGGAAGCGTGCGCTCAGCCTGTGGCTCCGGCCAGGGGGCGGGGATGAGCCGGCCAGGTGGCGGGGGCGTTCCGGACACATGAGGGATGGTCGTCCCTGTACGTATCGGCGACTGTGGGGCGTATGACGCCGGGAGCAGGAGTGGTCGTTCGGTCTGAGGAGGCGCCCGTGCCGGGAACACGCTTCTCCTCTTATCTGACGTCCTCCACGGGGCGGCTGATCGGCCTTGACGTGGCTCGCGGTCTGGCGGTGTTCGGTATGTATGCCGCCCATGTGGGTCCCGAGCCGACGGTAGGCGGTGCTCAGGGCTGGCTGATGGAAGTGGCTCGCGGCCGCCCCGCCACCCTGTTTGCTCTGCTCGCCGGATTTTCCCTCGTCATCCTCACTGGGAGGCCGGAACCGAAGACCGGCCGCGAGGGGCGGCAGGCCATGGGCCGTGTGCTCATTCGCTCAGCGGTTCTGATCGGCCTGGGGTTCGCTCTGACAACCCTCGACACCCCGGTCGATGTGATCCTCGCTGCCTACGGGATGCTTTTCGTCCTGGCACTCCCGCTGAACCGGCTTCCGGCGGGCACCCTGGCGGTCATCGCCGCGGCGACCGCCCTGGTGATGCCACCGGTTCTGTACCTCTTGCAGGTCGCGACAGAGGACGGGAGCTGGTCGGACACCGTGATCGCCCTTGATCCGCTTGCGCGGATCACAGGCTCCGACGGGTTCGTCGAGCTGTTCGTGACCGGTGAGTACCCCGTGCTGACCTGGTTCCCCTTCATCATGGCGGGCATGGTCGTGGCCAGGCTCGACCTCACCCGGCCCCGGGTTCTCGGCAAAGTCGCCGTCACGGGGGGCGCGCTGGCCGTGCTCGGCTACGGCGGCTCCTGGCTGGCCCTGCGCCTGGTCCCGGGCGCCCAGTCCGCCGTGGCGGCGGCGACGGACGGTGGTTCGGCCGCGTCCGCCTGGTGGTCCGACACCGTGGGCGATCCCACCGCCTTCACTCCGTACTGGCTGCTGGTGGCCGCGCCGCACAGCCAGACGACCTGGTCCATCGTCGGCAACACCGGCGTCGCCCTCGCCGTCCTGGCCCTCTGCTTCATCGCCACGTCCCGGGCCGCGCTCGTTCGCCGACCGACCAGCCCCATCGCGGCGGTCGGCTCCATCGCCCTGACCGCCTACGTCGGCCACATCGTGGCGATCTGGGCCCTGGGTATCGACCACCTTCCCGACTCTGCCGCTCTGCCGGTGCTCTTGGGCTTCATCGCGGTGACCACGCTGCTTGCACTGGCCTGGACGTATGGATTCCGGCGCGGACCGCTCGAGTACCTGATGCACGCCGCCACAACACCGGCTCGCCTGATCACCTGACCGAGGAGGACGATTCCATGACGGTTCGTCTGACGCTGTGCGCGACCACCGCAGACCACAGTAGGGAAACCGTGTTCGGCGACGGCTCCCCGAACGAGTACAGCCTGCGCGACGTGGATATCGTCGCGGCGGCACTGCGCCCGAACACGGTGATCCTCCACGCACCCTCGACCCGCTGTGCGCAGACCGCTGCCGCCCTCGGACGGGAATCAGTCCCCGAGCTCGCGCTGCGTGACATCGACTACGGCACATGGCACGGCCGCACCGTCGGCGACGTCGCCGTCGCCGACCCGTACGGCCTCAGCGCATGGCTCACGGACCCCGACGCCGCGCCGCACGGAGGCGAGTCCGTACGGCAGCTCTGCCTACGGACGCAGCGCTGGCTGCACAGCCTGACGCCCGGCAGCGCTCGGATACTGGTCATCGCCGAACCCGCTGCGGTCCGTGCCCTGCTCGTCAACGCGATGTCCGTACCGGCGACCGCCTTCTGGCACCTCTTCTTGCACACCTCCACCCCGGTACCCCTCGCGTGGCACGACGGCGGCTGGAACGTCGAGCCCAGGAGCGCCGCAGTCATCAGGAGCAGAGAGCCTGCCGAGCGGTCCACATGCCAGGCCCCGCGTTGGCGGAGGTATTGAGCGCGGCCCGAGTACCTGGCGGCACCGAGCCAGGGACCATGGTGAGTGAGGGAGGCGGTTCGAGGCAGCGGTTGAGCGGGCCCGAACCCCGCAGGAGCCGCCCTTATGCGTGGTGGCCTGTGGTGGCTCCGCACCTCATATGGCGCAACGGAAGAGGCGGGCGGGTCTACCGCGCTCTAGCGTTGAACTCGTGTATGAGAACCGGTACGCACGGTTGCGAGCGCTGATCATGGCGATGCTCGCACTGTTCTTCTGTGCCGTTGCCGGTTCGCCCCTGCACGTTCATGAGGCGCTTCACCAGGAACTGTCGGTTGAGCACCACACGCACCACACGGTGGCTGGTTCGCCGATGCACGTTCATCACGTGCCCCACCCCGCGGTAGCTGTTGAGCACAGCGTTGAGCCGCACGGTGAGCATGAGCCGCATGAGCCGCATGAGCCCCATCAGCCGGGCGACCACTTTGTGGCCGAGTCGAGTTCCCCTCCCTGGACGGGTGCACCACCGCTGATCTCCGTCGATTTGGCGACGACAGCCGTAGACGTCCCCGCCCCGCTGCAGCCGGTCGGTTGTGTTCGCGATCCGCGACCTCCACCGGGTAGCGCAGCTCTCCAGACTCGTCTGTGCCTCTGGCGCATTTAGAAGACCGCCTTCGGACTCCCAAGGGGGTCCCTCACCCCTGCCTGCCCGCCTGCCTCCACGTCGGAGCCGCGAGCCCGGGTGAGTCGCTGTCACACGGCGTTCTTCCCGCACCAGAAAGCAGATCATCATGCACCAGTCTTCCCTTGGCATGCCCCCGCGCGGCGTCGGCCGCTCTCTCACAGCGGCGGAAGGCGACACACCGGCCGTCCGGATCTCCGCCCCACTCACACCGGCCGGCCGGGACTCGTGGGCCAGGCTCGAAGCCTTCCGCCCCAGCGGTCCCAAGGACCGCTCCGCCCTCCCCACGTTCGCCATGGTCCGCGCGCGGGGCGATCTGCTCCTCGGCGTCGCCATCATCGAGTCCAGCAACTCCCGGTCCCCCGACCAGTGCTCCAGCCCCGGCAACGCCGACACTGCACCGGCCCACGAACTCTTCGGGCGGCAGGGCACTGCCATGCCCGTACCCGGGCACCGGACGCCGGCCGCACGGGTCAGTTCCGACCTCCAGGTCCTCGGGGGGCGGTCGTGAGCCCCCACAGCGGCGAGAGCGTCGCCGCCACGACAACGACGACCGAGGACGCGACGGGCACGGGTACGGGAGTAGCCCGTACCGAGTACCGGCTGGCCGAGGTGCTGGCAGCCGTTCTGCGGTTGGAGCGGGTATCGGTCGACAGCCACTTCTTCGACGATCTGGGTGCCGACTCGCTGGTGATGGCGCAGTTCTGCGCCCGCGTGCGCAAGCAGGACGACCTGCCCACGGTGTCGATGAAAGACATCTACCGGTACCCGACGATCCAGGGTCTGGCGACTGCGATTCCAGTCAGCGCACCTTCGCCCGACGCGGCCGGCGCGGCCGAGGTAGGGACGGCGATCGGCGCGTCACACGCCATGGACGTGCGGCTGGCCGAGGTGCTGGCAGCCGTTCTGCGGGTGGAGCGGGTGTCGGTCGACAGCCACTTCTTCGACGATCTGGGTGCCGACTCGCTGGTGATGGCGCAGTTCTGCGCCCGCGTGCGCAAGCAGGACGACCTGCCCACGGTGTCGATGAAAGACATCTACTGGTACCCGACGATCAAGACTCTGGCGGCCGCGTTCGCGGTCACCGAGCCGTCCCCGGCCCAAACCCAGGCACCGTCTGGAACTCCGTTGCCCAGCAGGGCTCAGCCCGTCGAGGCATCGCCCGGTGACGCGGAGGAGCCGCCGCTCGGCACTGTGCCGTACGTGCTGTGCGGGGCGGCGCAGCTCTTCTTCTTCCTCGTCTTCTCGTCCGTCGGTGGCCTGGTCGCCATCGAAGGCTACGAGTGGGTCATGGAGGACTCCAGGACCGTCGATCTCTACCTGCGCGCGGTGTCGTTCAGCGCGGCGGTCTTCTGCGGACTGTGTGCCCTTCCAGTCGTCGCCAAGTGGCTACTTGTCGGTCGCTTCACCCGGCGCAGAGTGCGGGTGTGGAGCCTCGCCTACCTGCGCTTCTGGTGCGTGAAAGCGCTCATTCGCACCAGCCCGGCGCGGCTGCTCGCCGGTTCACCGCTCTACGGGCTCTATCTGAGAGCCCTCGGCGCACACATCGGGAAGGGCGTCATCATCCTCTCCCGGACCGTTCCGGTCTGCACCGACCTGCTCTCCATCGGTGACGGCACGCTCGTCCGCAAGGACGTCCACCTGTCCTGCTACCGAGCGCACAACGGCTGGATCGAGACGGGCTCCGTCACCCTCGGCGCACAGGTGATCGTCAGCGAGCACACCGTGCTCGACATCGACACAGCGATGGGAGACGGCGCCCGGCTCGGCCACGCCTCGTCCTTGCAGCCAGGCCAGAGCATCCCGGTCGGCGAGTCCTGGCACGGCTCGCCCGCCGAGGCGACGACGACCGACTACGGCACTGTCCCGTCCGCTCCGTGCGGCACTCTGCGCCAGGCCACCTACAGCTTGGGGCAGCTTGCGGCCATGCTGCTGGTGTATCTGCCGATGTCGGTGGCCGGCGTGAGCATCGTGCTGTCCGTAGTACCGCAGCTGAACGCAGTGCTGAGCCCAGAGTCATCGGCCCTCACGGACCCGATGTTCGTCCTCGCCGCCCTGCTGGCTTCCCTGGTGGCCTTCATCGGTGCCGTGCTGGCAGGTCTGCTCCTGGTGAGCACCCTGCCCCGCCTGCTCAGCCTGGCGATCAAGCCGGACAGAATCTATCCGCTGTACGGCTTCCACTACAGCGTCCAGCGAGCGATCCTGCGGCTGACCAACATCAGATTCTTCACCACGCTGTTCGGGGACAGCTCCGCGATCGTGCACTACCTGCGCTGCCTGGGCTACGACCTCCGCAACGTCCAGCAGACCGGGTCGAACTTCGGCACGATGGTCAAGCACGACACCCCGTACCTGAGCAAGGTCGGCAGCGGAACGATGGTGGCCGACGGCCTGTCGATCATCAACGCCGAGTTCTCCAGCACGTCCTTCCGGTTGTCCAGGACCTCGATCGGGGCGGACAACTTCCTCGGAAACAACGTCGCCTACCCCCCGGGCGGCCGCACGGGCGCCAACTGCCTGCTCGCGACCAAGGTGATGGTCCCCATCGACGGGCCCGTACGTGAAGGCGTGGGACTGCTGGGCTCGCCCAGCTTCGAGATCCCGCGCACCGTCATGCGCGACACCCAATTCGACGACCTGGCCACCGGCGACCAACTGCGACGACGCCTGGCGGCCAAGAACCGGCACAACGCGCTCACCGCGAGCCTTCACCTGCTGATGCGATGGTTCCACTTCGTCGTACTCGCCCTCATCGCCATGGCCGCCGTCGCCCTCTACGACGCCCGCGGCGCGCTGGTGCTGCCGCTGGCGAGCCTGGTCAGCATGGCGTTCACCATCCTCTTCTTCACCCTGGTCGAACGGGCCGTCGCCGGCTTCCGCCCTCTGAAGCCCCTGTACTGCTCGATCTACGACCCCGACTTCTGGTCACATGAACGTTTCTGGAAACTGACATCGCACCGCTACATGGAGGCGTTCAACGGCACCCCGTTCAAGCCCATGGTCTGGCGGTTGCTCGGCGCGAAGGTCGGACGCCGGGTCTTCGACGACGGCTGCTTGCTGATCGAACGCACCCTGGTGTCCATCGGAGACGACTGCACCCTCAACGTCGCGAGCGTCATCCAGTCGCATTCCCAGGAAGACGGCGCCTTCAAGTCCGACCACGCCACGCTCGGCCGGGGCGTGACACTCGGCGTCGGAGCGTTCGTCCACTACGGAACGGTCGTGGGCGATCAAGCGCAACTTGACGCCGACACCTTCCTGATGAAGGGCGAAGAGGTTCCGTCCCGGGCGCGATGGGGCGGCAACCCGGCCGTGGAGACTGGGCTCACCAATGAGTGAGTGCAGCCCGAACGGGTTTGCTTCGGGCCCCGTCACTGGGGTGCGCCGCAAGCCCTGAGCCCGAAGTGGGCTTGCTGACTGCGCATTCCAAGGGTGCGTGTGATGTGCGCTCTGAAGGGTGGTCAGCGGCAGATGGCCGCCTCCCTGACCGGTCCGGTTGTCCGGCTGGGAGGGAGGCGGCCTTTCTCGGCACTCATGTGTCGGCGATGTGCGGCGTCCTCAGTCGGTCAACTCACTGACCGCTGCGAAGATCCCCGAGCCGGTGCCACCCGCTCCATTGGGATCGTGAACGCGGGCCGTGTCGGCGCCAGTGGCCTTCGCCGGAATCGTCCGTCTGCTGTGTGGTTCGGGCACTCGTGTTCTGCCTCTTCTTGCCCGAAACGAACGCCCGCCTTCGCGGCCGGCAGCGGATCGACGGACCTGGACCTCGGTTGCGTCCAGCCTCAGTTCGACCTCGCCTCTGTGCCCAAGCCGCGGATCACCTTCACCAGCACCGAGCGCGGCATCGGCCCGCTCGACGCCCATCTCATGGACATAAGGCGCACCTGCGCCGAGCGCCGGCCGCTCTGGCGCCCACGTAATTCGACCTGTTGGTGCGTCTCCCCGAAGAGCCGGGAGCAGCCAGACTGCTCCGGCAACGCATCCTGGACACCGTCTGGGAGGCGAACTGTTTCGGCCCCACCAGGACCCTGGCCGTCCACATCGCCGCCCTGCGCAGCAAACTCGGCGCCCCTCGCGGGTCGTGAACATTCGCGGCATCGGCGTCCGCCTCGTCCAGCAGATTCCCCCGACGGCGCGGATCGGTGACCCGCCGCCTGTCCCGGTTCCCCAGCGCTGCGGGGCAGGGCCCGCGGTGCTGGGCATGGTCTTCGAGGACAAGATCGAACACGACCCGACGGCAGATCTTCTGGACCACGATGCGCGGGGGTTCCGTCGGCACCCTGCGCTGTGCCGTCCGCGTCGTGTACCCGCTGACAGCGCTCAGCCCAACTCGCCGACGGTCGCCTCATCGATCCGCCCAACAACAGCCTCGTGCCACCCGACCTGCGCGAGCGGCTGCGAAAGGGCGCCACGTTTAGGATCGACATCATGTCCGGTGGTCCTTTCGGGTGAATAGACGAACTCCCGCACCCCGTTTTGCCGGCTCGGACCATAGGAATGCTTATTCCAGCCGGTAGGGGGAGGAAGGCGGATGTCTCAGGCAATGCCTGCAGGGATGTCCCAGTTGGATTTCGTATCAGGGATGGGAATGGAATGGCCAGTTGGCGGCCGCTGCCTGAATCTCTCGAGCCCCTGACCCGAAATCTGGTGGAGCGGCTGCGGTGTTTGAAGGATGAGACCGGGATGAGCCTGGCCGAGCTCGCCAGGCGCACGGCGCACAGCAAATCGGCCTGGCACCGCTATCTCAACGGCAGCATGTTCCCGCCGCGTTCTGCCGTGGAGGCGCTTGCGCGGCTTGTGCAAGCCGATGAGCCCGGGTTGATTGACCTGTGGACACGTGCGCAGTGCGTACGCGCTCAGCCCGAGGGCCCGTCCCTCCTGCCGTCACCGACTCTGGGCGAACCATCTGCGGTCCAAACTCTGCCGCGGCCCCGTGTCTTTGTCGCAGCTTTGGGCATGTTCGTGCTGTGCGCGGCGGCCGTGGCGGGGGTGATCACTGGTGAGGTTCCCTTGCGTAACACGAGCCACAGCCCGGGGGAGACGGCAGCCGCGCCCCCGCGGCCGTCGGACGGCTCCGCCCGCCCCGCCTGCAAAGGCGAAACCTGCGAAGGGCGGTACTCCGCTCCCTCCGGGTGTGACCGTGACGCCCGTACGGAAAGCACTGCCTCGATGCCTGGGTATTCAGTGCATCTGCGCTTCAGCCCTTCCTGCGGCACCGTCTGGGCAGAAGTGCATTCCCGTGCCGGCGACGTGCGTGGGATTTCCATCAAGGTGGAGCCGAAGGACGAGTTCTCCGCGCCTCCCAGTGACCGGTTCCCCACCAGCAGCCCCATGCTCGCCACGATGAGTCCGCAGGCCGCCGAGGCGTGCGGCATCGTCGCGGAGCATCTCGTCTGCACGAGCCCCGGGGGACGGGAAATCAGCTTCGTCGCGTGCCAGTCGCACACCGACGGGCTGCGGTCGAACGACCATCAGTGTGAGGTGGCATGCTCCGCCGCTTGGCTGACCTCGGTTGCGAACACCTAGCGCGGCCGGGGCCCCCTACCAGCGCCGAATCGAGTACTGACCCGCTCAGCTTCCGCGACCTGATGTGGCTGACGTTCCTTGAGGTCGGGCGGGTAGCCCTTTGCACGGAGCCAGGTATAGAGAGCGAGGGCGACGATATCGCCGTGGGCGACGTCGTTGATCGGCGTTGTAGCGGCGGACGCGTCGCTGGAGCTGGTCGGGGACGGCGTAGTTCATCTCTCCGCGCTTGGTGTGCCGGTTGTTGATGACGCACAGGGCGTCCGGATGTTGCGTACGCAGCGTCGGTCTCCCTGGTCTCGGCTTCCAGGGTGCCGGCAATGGCGCGCAGACGGCGGGCGAGGTGGGTTTGATCAGGCACGCCGCTCTGGTCGGCAGGCCGGGCACGAAGGTTACGAACGAGCAACGGTTCCCGGCTATCACTGAGACACTCGCCCGCTCAGGCCGTAGGCGATCAAGATGGTGCCCCACCTAGATGTTGGTGAGACAGGAGGGGATCTGAGACATGCGAGCTGTTCATAACGCGACCCGTTTCGCCCAGCGACTCGCTGCCGCTGGCGGGACCGGCGTGATCATCCCCGACCTGCCCGTCGAAGAGGCCACCGACTGGTTGAGCGCCGCCCACGAACACCACTTGGACGCCGTGTTCGTCGTCGCCCCGAACGCCACCGATCAACGCCTGGCCCGCGTGTGCGCCGCCGCCAGCGGCATGGTCTACGCCCCTGCGACGGCCGGCGTCACCGGAGGCCAAGGCCCACTTCACCCCGGCCTGCGCACCTTCGTCGGCCGCCTGCGCACCCTCACCAACCTCCCCGTCGGCGTCGGCATCGGCGTCTCCACCCCGGAGCAGGCGGCCTGCGTCGGCTCCTACGCCGACGCGGTCATTGTCGGATCCGCATTCATCCGCGCCATCGAGGCCACCCCTGGGCCGGCTGGCGCCCACCAGGCCGCCGTCCTCGCCCAGCGCCTCGCCGACGGGCTGCGCCGAGCCGTGCCTACCGCGGCCTGAGCGGACTTCAGCCGGGTTGGGACCTGCCTGTTAAGAGCGCTTTCCGGGCATCCCTCCACGTACCGGCATGGTTCATCAAGCGTTTCGAAGTGCTCTGGCGGGAAAGTTGTAGCTACCAGGAAGTAGGCCTTTAAGGTTCCGCCCAGCACATCAACTTGTTGACCCGCTCGTGGACGAGCACACACAGGAGCGGACCGCATGCTCGCAATGCGCCCGGCTACGCCGGAAGACCAACCCCGCCTCGCCCTGATGATCCAGGCCCGCTCCGACTGGATGAAGGACAAGCAGCTCCCGAGCTGGCGCAGCTGGGGAAAACACGTCCACGAGCTGGCCGGCAACTGCACCAGGCACCCGAGCGAGATGTGGGTCCTCACCGAAGACGACCGGATCCTGGGCTGCACTACGGTCCTCCGAACCGCGGCACCCTGGACCTGGACCGCCGACGAAGCGGCCGAGACTGCCTACTATCTGAACGGCACCGTCACCGACCCCGCTGTACGGCACCGCAAACTCGGCACACTCATTGCCGATTGGGCCGTCGACCACGCAGCCCGTGCAGGCATCAGCCACGTCCGCCGCGACTGCAGCTCTGCAGCCCTCGCCGCGTACTACCAGCAGCAGAACTTTCGACTCATCCGTAGTGTGGCGACCCTCGGCGGCCACACTACGTACGCTCTAGAGCGGAAGGCCGAGCGAGTACCCTCTCTCGCCGGATGGCTCATCACCAGCGAATCTTCAGCCGTGATTTCCAGGAGTCTGCGAAATGCCCTATCAGGGGCTGCGCGATCAAATGCTGCCGAGGCCCGGCGGCTCTTCACGAATTCGCTTCGCCGGCCAGCCGAGGCGCCAGCCATTATCTAGACTGCGCGAGTCCTGAAATTTCGCCGCGCATGGGCTCCCGTTAGTCAGTCCTGCCGTGCAGCATGAACGGCCTTTCTCCCTCAGGACCGTCGGCGCCGGGGGCTGGGGGGCGGCCCGACCAACAAGACGACCCCTATCGCTATCGAACACACCAAAGCGGCGGGTCGCCCGACCGGAACGAGCCCGCCGCTGTCGCCACAGTTCTGCGTCGACCTTCTCAGCGTCCGATTTGTAGCGTGATCGCCTGGAAGTTGGGGTCTACAAGCCGAGCAGGAAGTCGAACTCACCGTCCTTCGCCCCCAGCAGCCAGGCCTTGGCCTCGCCGGGGGTGTAGACGTGCGGGAGGCGATCCGGGTTCTTCGAATCGCCCACCAGGACGAACCCGTCCTGCGTGCCGACCCTGACGCAGTCGCCCCCGCCACCGCTGTGCGAGGACACCACCCACTCCACGGCCGACAGGTCGAACTCGGAGGGGGCGGGCTTGCTCTTGCTCACTACTTCTCCTTGATCATTTCCTCGATGAGGACGCGCGTGTCAGCAGGGCTCAGAGCCCGCTTCCATAGATCGGTGAATACCTCGTCGTAGTAGGCCACGTCATCGGGTTGGTCGAAGTAGACCGACCTCTTCGCGAGCTCGCACCAGACAACGTCCCTGGACGCCTCGTCGAACCCCATTAGAACGAACGGCCCAGCAAGGCCTGGGTGGCTCCCGATACTGTCCGGCAGCACGCGGATTTCAATCTTCTCCTCCTGCGACACACGCAGGAGGCGCTCGAGCTGCCCGTGCCGGACCTCTTCGTCGCCCACCTTGCGACGCAACGCCCCCTGTTCGAGCAATGCCTGGAACTCGCGAAGCGGACTCCCGCCGAAGACCTGCTGTTGCCGATCCATACGGACGTCGACGAGACCGCGGACATCCGCTGCACTGAGTTCGGGGCGCATGCTCGCGATGGCATGTCGTGCGTAGAGATCAGTTTGGACAAGACCCGGCGTCAGGTGCGGTTGATAGTTCCGGATCCGCGACGCGCGCCGCTCCAGTTGGAGGTACCCCTCGAACTTCATCGGTCCGAGTAGCGCTGCGTGGCGTCGCCAAAGCGCCGGCCGACGTCGGCGACCGGCTGGAGTCGTGTCCACGCTCAGCAAGCCGAGCACATACCGTCGCGTCTCGGGTTCGGCCCCGTACAGGTCGAGCAGGCCCTCTACGAGGTCGCTCGGCAGTGTCTTCTGCCTGCCGTTCTCGATCTTGCTCAACGTGGAGACGTTGGTCCTGATGCTGCGTTCTCGCATGAGGAGTTCGACGGTCGCGCCCTGCGTCAGGTCGCGGCGCTCTCTCAACTCCTCCAGCCGACTGCCCACTTCGCTGTGCGTGAGTGACCAGGGGGCCTCGTTCGCATCCGCCATGGTGGCCAGTGTGGCGGTCGGTCCGGCTTGCGACAACCAATTCTATGAAGAAAATTTCTAGGTTGTGTTGCGCAGGACACAGATGGAGGAGCATCCTGACCGAGGTCACGATCTGTGTTGTTGGTGTCGCGCCGTGTGGGATGTGTCCGCTCCACCGTGAGAGCCGCGCTCCGTAGCTGTTCGAGGAGGGCCGTGTTGATGCCCCACCCCAGCTTGTTCCACGTCATGCTCGTGGAGCGCCGGTGGGACCAGTGGAGCGCGTTCTGTCTTCAGTTCGAGCGCGCAGCCCGTGATCTGGCGGGGGAGCTGGGCAAACCGAGGCTGGCCAGTGTCACGGTGTCGCGGAAGAGTTTCCACCGGTGGGCGAAGGGCGACTGGTATGGACGGCCCTGGCCCGACACCGCTCTGATCCTCGAACATCTCTTCAAGGTCCCGGCAGCCGATCTGTTCAGCCCAGCACCGGCTCTCATCCCATCAAGCGCTTCTGTGCCCGAGGGCGAGGCTCTGCGCGCCTCCGTGTTCGTCGCAGAGCAGTGGCCCACGAGCCGGTTCTTCATGGCGCCCGGTGAAACGGTCGGCGGGTGGGAACTGGCCGGTCGGCAGACACTGGACGGCACGACAGCGGCTGTCGCCTTCCGCGCCGCCACTGGTGACGGTTGCCTCGCCCACCTCGACGCTGGCGACGCGGGAGCGTTGTACGAATTCCTCCGACCAGCCCGTCGCGGCTTCCTCATCGGCGTTGACGACCGGGAGTCGCCGCAGCTCTTCGTCGTCGACGCCGCGATCGCCCGCCGTGACAGAGCGGCATCGGCCGGGCAAGGCGCGTTAGCCCTGCCGAAAGGTCACTTACTGGATGACCTCACGTACGGCTTGGTGTGGTCCCTCGTGCAGTTGGACGACGGACTCCTGGCCGACGACTTCGCTCTTGAGCAGGAGCAGAAGGTACTGGAGACGTACCTCGATCTCCCGCGATCGGCTCCCAGTCGCAGGACCGTTCCTGACCTCACGAAGGCAGGTGCCCAATGGCTCGGATCCACCTACTGTGCCCGCCACATCATGCGGCGGCTGGAGGGCCTGACGGAACCCCCGGCGTTCTGGACCCGTGAGCAGACGGGCGAGCAAGCCGCCGCGTGGCTGTGGCTCAGGCACAAGACTGACTACCTCCAGACCATCTCGGCGCGCTATGCCGGCTCCGCCCCGCTCTCCCGCGCCTTCTGCATTCCCGAGACCGAGGTGAGCCGCAGCGGCAGGTACGAGCGGATCCTTCTGCTGCTGGCCATCGCGCTAATGGAACTGCACGGGGTTCGTGTGGATGTGCTGTCCAAGCCTGAGTACTCCCACGTCGACGGCTTCGCCTTGGTCCCGGGGCAGCGAGCCGTGGTGGCCAACTGGGCGCGGACAGACGAGGAGATCTGGGCTGTCGACACCGTCACACGGCGGCCAGCCCTGCGGGAGTACAGCGAGGCCCTCGGCGAAGCGCGGGAGCACAGCGTGATGCAGGGCCCCGACCCGGAAGTCCGGCTCCGCTCCATGGCCGGATACCTGGACATCGACTGGGTGTGGCTGGTCGAGCGGTCCCGTGAGATGCGCGAATGCGGCACGGCGAGCATCGTCCGCCCGCGCAGCCGGCACCTGACCGCGGAATCCCTCGACGAGGTGTTCGCCTTCCTCGCCTCTCTTGCCCCGGACCGCTGAGAAGTCCGACGCTGCTTCCGCACTCCTTGATCCGCTTCTTCGAAAGGTAGCCCTCATGGACCCCAGCCCTAGGGCCCAGCTCCCCTCCGCTCTGGTTCTCTCCCTTGGCGGCACTATCGCGATGGCGGCCCCGGGAGCAGGACACGGCGGCGTAGCGCCCCGGTTGACCGCCGAGGACCTCGTCGCCGCGGTTCCGGAGCTCGCCGAGGAGGCCGAGCTGGAGCTGCGGGACTTCCGAAAGATCCCCGGAGCGTGGCTGGAGATCGACGACATCGCCGCTGTCGCCGAGCTGCTCAACAAGCAGGCCGCGGAAGGGACGACCGGATTTGTGATCACCCAAGGGACCGACACCCTGGAGGAGGTTGCCTACCTTCTCGACCTGCTGTACGAGGGGGCGGCGCCCGTCGTGGTTACCGGCGCCATGCGCCACGCGCAGATGGCCGGGGCCGACGGTCCGGCCAACGTCCTCGCCGCGGTGCGCACCGCCGTCAGCCCCGAAGCGCGCGAGATGGGTGTCCTCGTCGCCTTCGCCGACGAACTGCACGCCGCCCGCCACGTCCAGAAGATTCACAGCACCAGCCCGTCGGCCTTCTCCTCGCCCGGGGCTGGCCCGGTCGGATTCCTGATCGAAGGCCGGCCGCGGTTCCAGTTCGCCCTGCCGCGACAGCCGCGCGTCGAGCTGCCCCTGATCCGCCCCGCCTCCGTCGAGGTGATCGAAGCCACGCTCGGAAGTGAGGGCGCCTTCCTCGACGCAGCGAGCTCCCTGGACGGCCTGGTCGTCGCGGCCTTCGGCGCTGGCCACGTACCCCGGACGTGGGCTCCGCGGCTGGGCAACTTGGCCTCCCGCTTCCCGGTCGTCCTCACCTCAAGGACGGGGGCGGGGAGCGTCCTTACCGGCACTTACGACTTCGGCCCGGGCTCCGAGACCGACCTCCTGGGCCGTGGCCTGATCAACGGCGGCCGGCTTGAGCCGCGTAAGGCCCGGCTGCTTCTGCTGGCGCTGCTGCGCTCCGGCGCCGATCAGACCACGATCCAGGCCGCTTTCGCGGCGCACCGCTGACCCACCGAGACCCACGATCGGATCATCATGCGCGCCACCGAGATCACCGTCGGCCGGACGTTCGCCGTCGTCTTCGAGCACGGTGAGGACTTCTACGAGTCCCTGGACCGCTTCTGTCGCGAGGCCGGCGTCCGGGCGGGCCACCTCACCTTCATCGGCGGCTTCAGTCATGCCCGGCTGGTGGGGACCTGCGAGCCCTTGGAGCACCCAGAGCGCCCGCTGTGGAAAGAGGTCGAAGTCGAGACCCTGGAGGTCCTTGGGAGCGGGACGCTCGCCTGGGACCCCGACCAGGAGCGAGTCGCCCCACACATCCACATCTCGGCAGGGCTCAAGGCGGACTCCGCCGACGGACGCACCAGCCATCTGCAAGGCGGGACAGTGCAGTTCCTTGCCGAGGTCGTCATCGAAGAGTGGACTGCCCCGGAGGTAACCCGCCCACGTGACCCCGGCCTGTACGACGTGCCCCTGCTCACGTTCGGCCGGACGGACTGACGCCCTGGCCGACGCGGCCAGTACGCCAGGACCTGGCCAGCGGAGCACATGCATTCATCCGGAGCCCACCTGAAGGGGACGGCAGGTGCACACCACCACACGATTCGCCCTCCTGGTGCAAGAACGGCACTGGGACTCGTACGAGGTCTTCTGCATCCGCTTCGCCAAAGCGGCGGCGCGAGCGGCCGAGAAGGAGAACAACCCGCGGCTCGCACGCACCGACATTGCCCGCAGTACCTACGCCCGCTGGATGGGGCGCAAGGGTGCGATCTCAAGCACCCCCCGCCGTGATGCCGCCCTCGTCCTTCAGCACATGTTCAACATGTCGCCCGAGCGGCTCTTCGAACCCATCGACGCCAGCTCCTGGAGCTCAGGGCACCGCAGCACCGCCCCTGTCGCGCCCGCGGATCCCCCCGGATTCGACGACCCTCTGACCATCGTGAGCCAGACTCACAGGCTGACCAGCTCCAACGCCGACGACCCCGTCCTCGGCATGGTGAGGGGAACGATCGCCAGCATCGTGGCCCGGTACGAAACGCTCGGGCCCCAGCATCTGGCAGGGGAAGCCAGGATCATCCGCGAGACGCTGCACGGCATCCTCGCCGGCCACCAACCGCCCCGTACGAGGACGGAACTCTTCCGGCTTGCATCACAGGCCTCGGGACTTCTCGGATACATGGCCGTCAACGCCGGCGCCCGCTACGAGGTGGTCGACGCCTACTGCTCGGAAGCGGAGACCTTGGCCCGGGAGGTCGGCGAGGTGGCCATGGAGATGTGGGCGAACGGCACCCGCTCGCTCGGCCTCTACTACCAGAAGCGTTATGCGGACGCTGACGACGCCGCTTCCGCGGGTATCGCCCTCGCCCCGGGCCACCCCCAGGCCATCAGACTGCTGGTCAACGGCCGTGCCCGGGCGCTCGCGCGCATCGGCGATCGCGCAGGAGCTGAAGCAGCCATCGGGCACGCCCTCGAACTCTCAGACCGCCAGACGTCACTCCCCGACGGCCTCACCTCGTGCATCAGCTTCGAGCCCTACTCCATGGCGCGCTCCCTCGCCAACGCCATCACCACACGGCTGTCCCTCGGGGACACCGCGGAGGTCCTGGCCCACGCCGACCAGATCGAAGAGCTGATCGAGCATTCACAGTCAGAGTGGAGCCGTGCCCTGGTCGGACTGGATGTGGCATCCGCGCTGCTGAAGCAGGGCTCGCCCGAGATCGAGCACGCCATGGCGCGGGGCCGCCGCGCCCTGAGATCAGGCACCGGTCGGCCAATCAAATCCGTCTGGGAGAGGGCGGTCGAGCTCTACCAGAACGCCGAGCGGTGGCACGACGAAGCTGAGGTAGGGGACTATGCCGAGGAACTGCGGACTTGGCAGTCACAACCGCAGGTCGGTCTGATCGCCGTCGGCTGGGCGTCGCAGATCGCACCCTGACCCTCCGAGGAGCTACGTGTCGCCCGAGCTGGACACCGATCCCAGCGCCTTTCCCAGCGCGCCGCCTGCCAGCCTCGACGATCCCGAAGTGATCGTCGAGCACGACTGGCGGGCGTTCCAGCGGGTCGAGCGCATGGCCGATCACTGGGACCGGCCCGGGTGGTCGGATCGGCAGCGCAAGTACTACTGGATGCACACGTTCCCGGACCCCGGCCAGTTGCTGCAGCGGACGGAACACTGCCAACGGGCTCTGCAGCACCTGGGCATGGATCCTGTCCCCGCCGACGGTCTGCACGTGACCCTGCTGCGCGTGGGCGCAGTCGACCAGGTATCGACCGCGCAGGTGGAGCACCTGCTCGACTTGACGCAGGAGCTGCCCGTCAGCGCTTTCCACGGCCTCGCTCACCCTCTGGCCGGCTCACGGGGCGCCGTCCGTTTCAGCCTCACGCCCTGGAAACCGCTGGTCCGCCTCCACGCCGCCCTTCACGCTGTGGGAAAGCAGGCCGGCGTCCCCGGCGGCGCTCCGACGACGGCGTTCCGCCCGCATCTGGGTATCGCCTACAGCAACCAGGAGCGATCCGCGCCCGCGGTCATCGACGCCGTCGAACCTCTGCGGTCTCTCCCGCCGGTGCCGCTGCACTTCACGACCGTGGATCTCGTGGAACTGCGGCGCCAGGACAGAACCTACCGCTGGAGGACCATCCGCTCGGTTCCCCTGCCCTCCTCCGCAACCTCGCGGACTACGCTCGCCTAGAAGGTGATCGCACAATGGACGGCAACGGCCCGGCAGCGCTGGCCCATCACAGTCCGGTGCCGGCCGCCAGCCTCTCCTTCGGCTTCGGGTGCATCTGCGCGCGGACTCGGGCGTACGCGTCGTCGAGCAGCCGCAGCTCGACGGCCGTGAGGACGGGTCCGGAAAGAGACCCGAAGCTCTCTTCGAGCTGAGCCTCACTGGTGAAGCCGACGACCGTGGCACAGTGGCCGGCGCGCTGAACGCCAGACAGCAACGCGAGCCGGGTCAGCGTTCCCGGAGTGTCACCGAATCTGGCGTACAGCGACTCAAGCCCACAGGGTGCCTTCTCGGCGCCGGCCGGAGCGAGAGCGTTCCGGAGACCCAGGGCCTTCGGCGCCGCGAGGATCACGCCGACCCCGTGGCGTGCCGTGAAGGCGAAGAGGTCTTCGCCTTCCAGCGTGATGGTCGGCGTCAGGGCGTTGCATCGAGTCCAGATGACGTTCGGTCTGATGAGCCGGAAGAGGTGGAGGAATCGCTCGGCGCAGGCGGCGCGTTCGGCGGGAGTCGCTTCGGCGGGCGTGTATGGCCCCCGCATTCCGATGGCCTTGATGGCGCCGACTTCCCGCAGGGTGTGCATCTGATCGATTGCGGTGCCCAGGTAGCGGTCTTGAGGGCCGAAGTCCCACGAGTCCAGGGTGTAGAGGTCCAGCTCCTCGGCGTAGAGGTTCTCCAGTGTCTGCTGCAGCTGGTGGTGGATGTGCCGGTCGGCGTAGGCGTGCGGCGCGGAGCCTCGGATCTTCCCGACCTTGCTGCTGATCAGGAAAGTCTGATCCGGATACTCCCTCAGCAGGCGCCCCAGCATTCGTTCGGCCCGCCCGGCTCCGTAGGAGTCCGCTGCGTCGAAGAGGTTGGCGCCGAGCTCCACGGCGCGGCGCAGGCCGTCGAGGAAGGGACCATCGTCCTCGCCGCGGGTGGGGCTCCCCGCCAGTCCGACGGCGCCGAGGTTGACGCCCAGGGGATGAGCTAAGAGGCCCTGTCCCAGATGACGACTCATGGTGTCCAAGTCGGTCATCAGCGAGATCCTTCCCGCGTCAGCACAGCGATGACGATCTTTCCGTTCGCGGTTTCCTCGACCGACCAGGTGTTGGCGAGGTTCTGGACGATGAACAATCCGCGTCCGCATGTGGCCGCGGTGTCCGGCTCCACGGACGAGTTGCGCGGGTGTGAGGGGAGGACGCCGGTGTCATGACCCAGGTCGACGACGCCCAGCGCCGTGCCAAGTTCGTAGACCTCGATCCTTATGAGGACCGCGCCGCGGCCGTGCTTGACGGCGTTGGCAATGAGTTCACTTGCGACCAGCTTGGCGTCATCGAGCTGTCCCTCGTCGACATCGTCCAGGAAGCTGGTGAGCGCAACGCGTGCGGTGCGTTGCGGGGCCGGAAGTCCTGCAAGCTCGACATCGCAGTGGTCTAGCAGATTTCCGAGGCTCTGGTCATGGACCAGCTCGGCGGTAGTCGGAGGCAACCTCGTCTCCTCGTGATCGAGACGCCCTGCGGCGCGGCCGGAATCGACCCACCTCCACCGTGACGGAACACGGCAGGCATCGGTACGCCAAACCGCGGCCACTTCTGTGTCACTTCGCCCGCCGCCCGTCGCTGCGCCGCACCCATGACGATGGATAAAGCAGACCAAAACACCCTCGGTTTGTGCTCGTGCCGCGGGTGAAGTGGCCCACAAGTGGCCGCGGTTTGGCGTACCGCTGTCCCGCCGGTTCCGTCACCGTGGAGTGACGCCAGCGACCGCGGTCCCGGAGCCACCGGATCACGGGCCGCTGTCTGGGCGGTCAGCTCCTTCCCGGGCCGTCCAGATCGGTTCCGCGCACGCCTGACAGTCGTGGGACCTGTCCCTGTTCTGGTGCCGCGCCGGCCTCCCCCGCTACGGCACGGCACCAGAACCCCCTCTCACGATTCACCCGAGCGGTCTTCTCGTCTGGAGAGCAGTTCACATGAACTTACGGAGTCACCACCTGTGGCATGTCGCGATCGGTGAACCGCCGCCGGGTGCGCTCCCGCGAGCCCACGACACTGTGCGTGTGGGAATGGCTCTGGGGCTGCCCGCAATCGACGCCCTCGTGGCCGACGGCACGGGGGTTGGCCCGCTGAAGTACTGCCTCGGCCACCAAAGCCTTCTGGTGCCGGTGGAGGCCGGCACATTCCACCGGTGGGGGGCCGCCCACTCCGACTGCGTGCCCGGTACCAGGACCGGGCGGTGGGTCTGCGACGGGTACGGCGGCCGCGGCTGTACGGGCCTGTGGGTGACCCGGCCGGAGCCGGTAGCTGTGTCCACCACCCCGGCGGCTGCGCTGCACGAGGCGCTCAGCCGTACCAGGGACCGCATGCGGGCGCCGCGCGGAACGCCCGTCCCGCAGCGCCGGGAAGTCTGCCGTGCCTAGTCCTTGGCGGCCACGCCGACGGGCCTGGTGCCCCAACTACCAATGCCTGCGCGCGCTCACCTTCGCCCTCGTGCTGGTCACGATCGCCTACGCCGGATCCACGCCGAGGCTGCGGTGACCAGCACCGGACTGATCATCATCAGTCTGATCGTCGGAGCCATGGCCGTCCTCGTCGTCCGAGGACAGAGAACGAGCCGGCAGCCCCGGCCGGGGCCTACCGACACCCGGTCATCTGTGCCACGCGACCAGTCCTGAACCGCTCGGCCACACCACGCAAGGACGATCATGTTTGACCTCCTCTCACCGCCCACCGAAGTGCCCCAGGCACCTGCCGGGATCGTGTTGGGCGTGTACCTGCGCGGTCTGCGTGAGGCGAAGGGCACCACGCTGCAGGACGCGGCCCGCGTAGCGGGGGCGTCGGTCTCGGCTGTCAGCCGGTGGGAGCGCGCCGAGTACCCCATCCCACTCGGCGCATTGAGGACGCTGCTGCGCCACTTCGGCGTGACGGGGAAGCACGCCGACTACCTGGCGGTCCCCTCCCGCAACGGTCGCCTTGGCGCTTGGCCCACGGGGAGGTTGTCGTGATCACTCTCGTCCCGCCGATTCTCGGCGCCCTGTTCGGTGGCGACGTTCGCGCAGCCAGCTCGACCGGCCGACGGCCTGCGTCTCGGCTGTTTCGCCTCGGGCGGCCCCTACGTAGCGGCGGCGCCATCGTTGTACCCCTGATCGACCAGGTGCTGGGAGATCCCTCCCAACCTCTTCCCCGTTGCCAGGGCGAGGTCGACCAGATAGTGGCCGTATTCCGTGAGCATCTGCCGGCGCTGGCAGCGGGCGGGCCGCGTCGGCTCGCGCTCCTCGCCAGCGCCGCCCCGACCGACTACATGGGCTCGCGGGTGCACCTGATCCTGCTGGCCGAAACCGCACAACACCTCATAGCGCAGTCCGCAGTCGACCACCCCACGAGCGGGGCGCGCGCCGCCGCACGGCAGTACACCCCCGTGAACGCCGTACGCCAGCGCCCGCCCTCGGGCTCCGAGTCCTATCCCGAAGGCACCCGGTGCCACCCCGTCACCGCAGCCTCCGGAAGACCGGAGCGAGGCGCAGGGCCGTAGTGCTGCTGCCTCCCGGCTGCCGTGGTGAGTGCTCCCCCACGGCAGCCGGTCCCTCTGCCGGATAGCCAATCGCTCCTCCCCCAATGCCGATTCTTCCGAGGACTCACCATGTGCCAGCACAAGCCCACCTGTCCCTCCGCCGAGGCCGCGGACCGCGAGGCCGCCGTCGTGGTCGCGGCCCACCCGGAACAGGGCTGGAGCCGGTTGTGCAACGGTGTCCTCCTCTTCGAAGACACCGGCGAGATCCTTCCCAACGGCAAGATCGTCGCTCCGCACCGGTTGACGAGCGCCGCAGCATGAACAGGACCCAGCACGAACAAGGGGGTCTTCCGGTGCCGTACATCGCCGCGTGGAGCGGGGAAAATCACCGGACTCCCGCCGTGGTGCGTCACCCGAGCGGGCGAGGTATCGGCTTCGCGGGCGAGATGCCTTACGACCGCGACGCGGACGGGGTGCTGTGGGTCAGGCAGTCCATCGCCCCCGGATCGGGCCGAGCGCTGTTCCCGAAGGTCCACGTGCTTCGCCAACGGCGTGCGGTGAGCCGGATGCTGTGCCAAGTCTGCGGCGCCGACACCCTGGAGCAGGATCCGGAGCGGCAGCTCTTCGTTCTCAAGCAAGTCGGTCAGCCGGTGGCTGAGGGGGAGCTGACCACCGCTGCCCCAGTCTGCCCACCGTGTGCGCTCATCGCGGTCAAGCACTGCCCGCACCTGCGCGAACACGTGGCCGCCTGGGTCGAACGGCCGCTGGCCTGGGGTGTCGCCGGCATCCTCTACGACCCGCGGACACTGCTCATGGTCCCTGGTAAGGACGTCGTCAAGGTCTCCTACGAAGACCCCGCACTCCCCTGGCTGCTGGCGAGCCGTCAAGTGCTGTCGCTCCAGGGCTGCACCGCCGTCGATCTGAACGACCTTCGAGTGAAGGCTGTGGCTCGATGAACTCAGCGCTGCCGGCCGCGGCCGCTCGAAGCCGGCCCCGCCCTCCGTGCCTTCAGGTTTGTCGTTCGCGCGGGTCGTGGCGCTGAGCGAGCCCCTCCCGTACCCGCCCCTGTTCCCCACCTTGCCTCGCAAGACCTCGGGAGCACCCGCACCTATCGAGACGGATATTCCATGGCTGGGCGTATCGAGGACTACGCACTCATCGGAGACATGCAGACGGCCGCCCTGATCTGCCGGGACGGCAGCATCGACTGGCTCTGCTTGCCGCGCTTCGACTCCTCCTCTGTTTTCACCCGCCTCCTGGGAACCGGGGATCACGGCTACTGGCAGATCGGCCCCGCCCGCCCCGACGGCGCCCAGGCCCCGAATGCGGACCGACGCGGCTACCGCGGCGACGCCCTCATCCTCGAATCCGAGTGGGACACCCCGACCGGCAGCATCCGTGTCACTGACCTCATGCCTCCCCGTGACGGCCACAGCCCGCAGCTCATCCGGATCGTTGAAGGGATCAGCGGCACGGTTGAAGTCGCATCCGCCTGGTGCCCGCGCTTCGGATACGGAAAGCACCGGCCCTGGATCTACGAACATCAGGGCCGCACCGTTGCCATCGACGGGCCGGACGCCCTCTGGCTGGACGCCACGGTGGAGACTGTCCAAAAGGAAGACGCCCTGGTCAGCCACTTCACCGTCAGCGCCGGCGATACGGTGAATTTTGCCCTCAGCTGGCACTCCTCCCACCACCTCACGACACCGGAAATCCCGGATACCTGGGCTGCGTTGGAGGCCACCGAAGAGTTCTGGCGGGAGTGGGTCGCGCGGTGCACCTACGACGGCCCGTACCGTGATGCGGTCGTCCGCTCTTTGATCACGCTGAAGGCCATGACGTACGCGCCGACCGGCGCGATCGTCGCCGCCGTGACCACCTCTCTCCCCGAGACGATCGGCGGCGTACGCAACTGGGACTACCGCTACACCTGGCTCCGCGACGCTTCGATCACCCTGTCCGCCTTGCTGCGTACCGGCTACCGCGAGGAGGCCGAGGCGTGGCGGCAGTGGCTCCGGCGGGCCGTGGCCGGCAACCCTGACGACATTCAGATCATGTACTCGATCCTGGGCGAGCGGAATCTGCCCGAGCGGGAGTTGCCCTGGCTGCCCGGGTACGAGGGCTCCACGCCGGTTCGAGTAGGCAACGACGCTGCCGACCAACTCCAGCTCGATGTTCCCGGCGAGGTCATCGACACGCTGTATCTGGCCCATATGCACGGCATCGCCCGGTGCGAGCGCACCGCGACCCTGCACCTCGGGCTCGTCGACTACCTCAAGCGGCGCTGGCAGGAGCCGGATGACGGCATCTGGGAAGTGCGCGGCGGACGACGCCACTTCGTGCACTCCAAGATCATGGCCTGGGTCGCGGTCGACCGCACGGTGCGCCTGGTGGAGGCTGGCGTCCTCGACGCTGACCTGGCCGAGCTGGCCGAGCTCCGCGACGCCATCCACGCCGAGGTGTGCCAGAAGGGCTACGACTCCGAGCGGAACACGTTCACCCAGTCCTATGGATCCACCGAATTGGACGCGGCCCTGCTGCTGCTCCCGCGCACCGGGTTCCTCCCGCCGGACGACCCGCGGGTTATCGGCACGGTCGCCGCGGTACGCGGCGAGCTCTCGACGGACGATGGCCTGGTCCACCGCTATCCGACCGACGGCAACCAAGTGGGAGTCGACGGCCTTGCGGGTGACGAGGGGAGCTTCCTGCTCTGCTCCTTCTGGATGGTCGACGCCCTCGCGCTCACCGGCCAGCTGGAGGAAGCGCGGGCCCTGTTCGAGCAGCTGCTCGCGCTGTGCAATGACGTCGGCCTGCTCGCCGAGGAGTACGACGTGGCGTCCGGCCGCCAGCTGGGGAATTTCCCCCAGGCCTTCTCGATGATCGGCCTGATCGAGAGTGCCGTCCTGATGAGCGAGCTGGAGCGGACGGCTAGGCCGGTGATCGCCGCATGAACACGGTGCCCGCGATCGCGGACCTCTTCCCGGACACGATCACCGCCGACGCTCCGGTCGCTGTCGAGATCGGCCGCGACTGTGACACCGCGGCGATGCCCGAGCTGGCGGCACGCCGGATTCTCTCCCTGCTGGGTCACATCAACCCGCACCCGGTGGGCGCCTCGATGGCCCGCGGGAACGAGTGGGTACTGATCCTGCCGCCCCATTCCGGCCGCGGAATGTGCTGGCCCTGGCCGGTAGACCACCGCGACAGCGGAGTTCTGGCCGTGCCCCCGCTGAGCTCCGGCCCGGCCGAGGATCTCCACTGGGCCCGACTCGGCAACAACGAGGGCCGCGTCTACTCCGCGCCCCTGCCGCTGTATGCGTCCCTACCGCTGCTCACAGCACTTCGACCACAACCCGAAGCACGCCGCCTCAGCCTTGCCCCCGCTCGTTCACAGTCGACCCCCACTTCGCGCGAGGACCTCACATGCTCGATTCGCTGGTGACCGCGACCGCACTGCTCGGTGGCGGATTCGCCACCACATCGATGGGCCTCATAGTGCAGGCCCGCAGAAAGCGGGCCCTGGCCGCCCGGGTCACACCCCTGGAAGCCCAGCGGGATTCCGCGCTCGCATACGCCGCCGCGATGGAGGCGGAATCGAAGCATTTCGCTGAGGTGCGGATGCCCGCGTTGGTGGACGCCCTCGCCCGCGGACACCGTGGCGTGCCGGTGCCCGGACTCAGCCAGGAGCGTCTCGCCGGCAGTCCCATCGACCACGGCCATCAGACCGTGATGGGGCTGCTCCAGGAGGCCCTCACGGTCACCCGCGATCAGATCGGGCTCTCCGCGCGGTCCTCAGTGCGGGACATCATCGACGAGGCGCAGACGCACCTGCACCGCTGCCAGATGAACGTCGTCGAAGAGATGGACCGCTACCCCCAGGGCACGACGTATCACCAGAGCCTGATGGGCTTCGACCACCTGGTCACCCAGGCCCTGCACACGCTCCAGCGCACGCGCATCCTGGCCGGTTCGTGGCCCGGTC
Organism: Streptomyces mirabilis; assembly: GCF_018310535.1. Taxonomy (NCBI): domain Bacteria; kingdom Bacillati; phylum Actinomycetota; class Actinomycetes; order Kitasatosporales; family Streptomycetaceae; genus Streptomyces; species Streptomyces mirabilis. Next base: position 329,960 of record NZ_CP074103.1, read on the forward strand.
TGCAGCGTGCGGACTGCACCTTCGGCGAGGTCGTCGAATCCGCGCGGGGCCGGATCAACGCCTATCTGCGGGTGAGTTACACCTACGAGCCCGGCAGCGGCGAGACCTGGCTCGAAGGCCGTGTCGTCGAGCCGGTCACGGTGGCGCTCACCGAGCTGCTGTCCAACGCCACCGCGTACTCCGACGGCAAGGTCTTCGTCGAGGTGCAGGCGTTCCAGACGGGGTTCTGCATCGTCGTCGACGACGGCGGCCTGAACATGAACGCCTATCAGCGTGAGGAGGCCGCCCGGAAGTTGTCGCGGCACACCGTGCTGGACGTGACGGCTCTGGAGGACACGCGCCAGCTCGGGTTCGCCGTCATCGGCCGCCTCGCCGGCGAGTACGGCTTCGCCGCCGATGTCACCAGTACGTCCCCGTACGGCGGCGTGCGGGCCGTCCTTCGCATCCCGCGGGAACTCTTCGGACACGGTCCGACCGCAGAGGAGACCCAGGCGGAGCGCCGAGCAGCGGCCACTCGGGCCACAGGCCACGCCTCGGCCTCACCGACCGAGGCTCCCCCGGAAGGGGGCCAGGCCGACCGACAGGGTGAGCCGTCGGACGGCAGTGTCCTGCCGCAGCGGCGCAGGCGCTCGCCCCGTCCCACAGCCCCCGTAGCCACCGGCGCGCCAGCGCCTGCCGAGGACCCGGAGGCGTTCACGCAGGGCTTTGCCCACCTGGCGGAGACCATCCGCGACCACGAGTCCAGCCCCACCGAAGGAGAGCAGTTCCGTGCCTGACCAGCAGCCCACCGCCGACACCCACGACATGTCCTGGGTCCTCAACCGTCTCGCGGAGGAGAAGGGCGTTCTGCACGCCGTCCTCTTCAGCTCCGACGGCATGGTGCTGGCCCACTCGGACGGCGTCCACCGCGATGTGGCCGACCGAGCTGGGGCCAGTTCCTCGAGCATCTTCTCTCTCGGCCGCTCCATCGCCGAGCTCGCCGAAGCGAACGAGGACGAGGACACCCCCCGCAAGGTCATCATCGACCTGCCGAACCGCTGCATCCTCGTCTTCGGAGCCGGGCACAACACCGCGCTGGCTGTATCCGTCACCGCGGAGATGACCGCGCCCGAAGTGGCCGTCGCCTCCGGGGCGACGATCAAGGCCATCAAGGGCCTGGCTCCCGCGCTGTCCGCCCGGGAGCGGACAGCGTACGGAACGTCGTGACCCCCCGCGGCCGGCGGCGCGCCGGGATGGTGCGGCCCTACACCCCGACCGGGGGAAGGGCCGCGCCCACCCGCCGCACCCTGGACCTGGCCACTCTGCTGATCGCCGACCCGGACAAGCCGCTGCACGGCCTGGACGCACACTCCCGCCGGCTGATGCAGCACTGCCTGCCCGGAGTGCTGTCGCTGGCCGAGGTCAGCGCCGACCTGCAACTCCCGGCCGCTGTGACGAAGGTGCTGGTCTCCTCCCTCGTCGACAGCAGCCACCTCGTCAGCCGTGACCCCGTACCCGCCGCTCAGCAGCACGACAGACAGCTGCTGGAGAGGATCCGCAATGCGCTCATCGACCTCTGAGGGCAACTACCTGGCGCCCGGTGTCAGCCACTCGGTGAAGATCGTCGTGCTGGGCCCATTCGCCGTCGGCAAGACCACGTTCGTCGGTGCGGTCTCCGAGATCAGGCCCACGTCAACCGAGGAACGGATGACGAAAGCCGGCGAGATCGTCGACACGCTGCGCGGGTTGTCGGACAAGAACACCACCACGGTCGCGCTCGACTTCGGCCGCCTGACCCTGACCGACGACATCGTGCTCTACATGTTCGGCGGCCCCGGTCAGCCGCGGTTCGACTACATGATCGACGAGCTGATGCAGGGCGCCCTCGGTGGCGTCGTCCTGGTCGACACGGCGCGCATCACCGAGTCCTGGGACGCCATGGGGCGCATGGAAGAAGCCGATCTGCCCTACGTGGTCGCGGTCAATACCTTCGCGGCCTCCCCCCACTACAGCGAAGCCGAACTGCGCAAGGCCCTGGACCTCCACCCGTCCACGCCCCTCGTCGAGTGCGACGTACGGGAAAAGAGCTCGGCGAAGGCTCCGCTGATAGCACTCGTCTCCCACCTGCTGTCCCGTCCCAGCCTGGAGCCCGCCTCATGACATCGCCGCCCCCGCTCTCCGCGAGCGGCTGCCCCATGCTGCACGGGGCCGCTTTCGCCGCCCAGCCTCAAGCCACCTACGACCAACTGCGCAGCCAGGGACCCGTCGGCTGGGCCGAGATCGCCCCCACCGTCCACGCCCTGGTCGTCACACAGCACCGCGCCGCCGTCACCCTCCTGAATGACACGCGCACGTACTCCAAGGACTCCCGCCGCTGGGCAGCCCTGGCCAACGGCGAAGTTCCGGGCGACAGCCCCGTGCTGGGCATGATGGCCTGGCGTCCCTCGGTCCTCTACACCGACGACCAGGAGCACGCCCGCCTGCGCTGGGCGATGGACGACTGCATCGCCCGCATCAGCCCCCACTGGCTCAGGGAGATCACTCAACGCAGCGCCCTGACGCTGATCGCCCGGATCATCGGGGACGGCCAGGCCGACATCATGAGCGACTTCGCCGACATCCTCCCCATGCTGGTGTTCGCCGAACTCCTGGGATGCCCGCCCGAGAAGTCCACCCGCATGGTGCGCGCGTGCCAGGACCTCATCAGCGCCGGCCCCGAAGCGGCCCAGGGCGCAGCCGACTTCGCAGGACTCCTGTACGAGCTCATCCAGATTCGCCGCGCCCAGCCCGGCCAGGACCTCACCTCCTGGATGATCAACCACGCCGCCGCCCTGACGGACGAGGAAGCACTCAACCAGCTGTTCTGCGCCGTCGGCGCCGGCATCATCCCCGCCGCCGCGTGCACCGCCTGGACCCTTCACCTGCTCCTGCGCGACGACGACTACGCCGGCAACCTCGCCGCCGGAACTCTCACCGTGCGCCGCGCCCTGGAGAAGGCACTGTGGCAGCGCCCGCCGATGGCGAACTTCTCCGTCCACTTCGCCCGCCACGACACCTACCTCCACGGGGCGTACGTGCAGGCAGGGACCCCTGTTCTCATCTCCCACGCGGCAGCGAACACCGACCCGGCGCTCCCCGACGACCTCGGGTACGACAACCGCAGCCACCTCGCCTGGTCGGCGGGCCCGCACCGCTGCCCCGCGATCTCCCAGGCGACCACGATCGTCCAGACCGGTGTCGAGACCGTTCTGGACCAGCTCTGGGACATGGAGCTGATCTCCACCGACCCGGAACCCCTCCTGCGGCACGGCCCTTTCCACCAGTGCCCGCAGACGATGCCCGTCAGGTTCCGGCCCAAGTCGCAAGACCGTCTTCCCACCGCCGCTCTCGCAGGAGGTTCCTCGTGACCAGCACCCCCGCCCGGACCGCGACCGTGACACTCGACAGCAGCGGCGGCCGCCGCCTGTTCGCCCAGGCCGACGAGCTTCGGGCGGCCGGCCCGGCCGTCCGGGTCCGCATGCCGGAAGATGTCCCCGCCTGGTCGGTCACCCGCGGAGACGTCGCCAAGCGGCTCCTCACCCATCCCCATGTCTCCAAGGACGCCCGCAAGTCCTGGCCCTCCCACACCCCGGGTTCCATACCGTGGCTCTACGCCTGGGTCGACGTCGTCTCGATGTTCACCTCCGACGGCGACGACCACAAACGCCTGCGCCAACTGGTCAGCCGCGCCTTCACCCCCGGGCGGGTCGAAGCGATGCGCCCGGTCCTCCAGGCCATCGTCACCGACCTCCTCGACACCCTGGCCCACCAGGACCAGACCGCGCCCGTCGATCTGCGCACCCACTTCTCCTACCGGGTGCCCACACGCCTGATCTGCGACCTCTTCGGAGTTCCCGCCGATCAGCGCCCCGAGATGCTCCGCGTCATCGACTCCGTCCTCGCCACCGACGTCACTGCGGAGCAGGCCGAAGCGACCAAGCACGACCTCTACCAGGCCATGCAGACACTCATCGACGTCAAACGGGCCACCCCCGGCGAGGACATGACCAGCCTGCTGCTGGCCGCCCATGAGGAAGACGGTGACCGGCTCAGCCACATCGAGCTGATCTCGACCCTGATCCTGATGATCGGGGCGGGCAGCGAGACCGCCGTCGCCCTCATCAACGCCGCCGTACGCGAGCTCCTCAACCACCCGGACCAGCTGGCGACCGTTCTGGCCGACCCCCGGCGCTGGCGCGACGTCATCGAGGAAGCCCTCCGCCTCCACCCGCCGATCATGCACCTGCCCCTGCGCTACGCCACCAAGGACATCGACCTCGGCGAGGGCGTCATCATCGAGGAAGGCGACGCCATCCTGATCGGCTTCGGCGCCCACGGCCGCGACCCGGGCGTCCACGACGATCCCGAGGCCTTCCGCATCGACCGGGACGACAAGGACCACATGGCCTTCGGCCACGGCATCCACTACTGCCTGGGTGCCCCGCTGGCCAAGCTCGAAGCCGAGGTAGCGCTCCCGGCCCTGTTCGAGCGGTTCCCCCAGATCGCCCTGGCCTGCAAGGTCGAGGACCTCGAGCCGCAGCGCTCCTTCATCGGCACCGACGTCACCGCGCTGCCCGTCGTGCTGCACGCCTCGGCGTAGAAGCGGCGCCGCTACCGCGTCGGCGGAGACAGTGCTTGCCGTCCCCGCCGGCGCACCTCCACCACCCCGCGTTCGTCACACAACATCGCCGACCCAGGACTCCACATGACCACCGCCCTGCCCGCCACGACCCTCACTGCTGACCAGCGGCGCGTCGCCGCGCGACTCGTCTACGGCGTGTCCAACAAGGCGATCGCCAGCCAGGTCTGCCTGTCCGTGGATGGCGTGGCCAGCCACCTCGGTGCGGCCCGCAAGAAGATGGGCTGCCCGGGATCTTCGCGCGCCGTCCTCGTCCACACCCTTCTCGCCGCCCGGGAGGTTCCCCCACCGGCCGGCAGCGGGACGGTTCCGGCGTTCACCAAGCACGAAGTGACGGTCATACGGGCCATCGCCAAGCACACCCTCAACGCCGACATCGGGAATGCCATCGGTGTGCCGGCCGACGACGTGCGCGCCGAAATCGACGCCACCGTGGACAAAGGGAACGCCCGCAACGCAACCCACCTGGTCGGGCTGGCACACACGTGGGGCATTCTCGGCACCTCGGACACTCAGCCCGAGACCGAAGCAACGGCTACGGCGGAGCCCGCCCGATGAGCGCCCAGGGCAGCTTCCATGACGGCGACCGGCGACAATCTCCGACGGGCCGTAGGCCCACGGCGCCCGTATACGAGGTGCTGCCGATCAACACCGACGCCGCTCGCGCTGAAGCCGCGGCCCTGGCCACAGACCGCGCCCACCTGCTCGCTGGACAGGGCATAACCGTCTCCGCCGATCGCGCCAATGCCCTTCTCCGGGAAGCCGGCGCCCTTGGGTTCTACGAGGGCGGCATCCTCGTCGGCGCTCTTGTCCTGCACAGAGATCCGGATATGCGGCACTGGGGCGCCGACGGCCGCGATCCGGGACTTCTGGTCTCCCTTGACCCGGTGACGGCCGGGTCGAGCCAGGTCGGACGGATGATGACCCTGTGGCTTGCCGATTACGCGGCCAACAGCCGGCTGATGTGGATCTGGTGCGATGTTCCGTGCCAGCCCGGAGCCGCCGATGAGGCAGCCCAGTGGTTACTGAAGTACCTGTGCGACCTCGGGTGGGAGACCCGATCGCCGACCAGTCGGAGTCCGACCGGTGAACGCGTCGTCCGTCTGCGGCTGCGCGCCCACGCCAGACCCGCGCTGACAGAGGCGATCTACGATCCGCACGCAGTCGGGCCCCCGGCGGTGAAGGCGCTATGACGGCGCTTCACCTCGTCCGCCCAAACCCGCTCCGAGAACCTCCACGCGCTGTCGCTGCTGCGCTCCTGCAGCCCCGATCCCACAAGGACACATTGATGCGCTTGACGTCCTCCCCGTACGAATCCCCGTCCCTCACCTTGCCGCCGTGGGTACCGCCGCCTGGCGGCCTACGTACCTGGGGGTGCGGCGAGCACTTCGACGCCGTACGGCTCCCGGCAACCCTCGCACCTCCGCTGATCGCCTTACTACAGGCCGCCGGTGGGCACGGGCCGGTGCTCGCCGACCCCTACAGCGGCAGCTGGCACATCCTCCTCGACCCCGACACCGTCCGCCCCGGGCCGTGGGCCCGTCACGGGATACGCCTTCTGCGGCCCGGCACCCGCCTCACGATCCCCGCCGCACAAGTCACCGCCGGCACCGACCTGCACTGGCACACCCCGCCCGGCGCCGGCTACACCCACGCCGAGCTGCTCAACGGCGCGCTCACCGCTCCGTCCGGCCTCACCAGCACCCCGCGCCGCGCCGCCCCGCGCCCCAGGGCCAGCCGGTGACCAACAACGCCTCCATAGGTGCACCCGGCACCCTCCTCGGGCCTGCGCCAAGCCCTCATTCCGCCGGAAGCTCCGTGCACCCCACCACACCTCCGTACCTGATCCGTCACCTGGACGGACGTACCGAATACGAAGTGCTCAGCGCCCAGGTCATGACTTGGCGCCGAGAGCGCGAGCTGCCCGCGGAGAGCGCCCGGCCGATACTCGATTCCTTGCGCGACGAGCGCGAGATGGCCGTCCTTGTAGACACCGACGACAACGCCTTCGTCGCCTGCCTCCAACTCGATCGGACCGCTCTGGCCGCGCCGCCGTGGACGGACTCCGACACCGCTCAGCCGACACTGGCGTTGTCCTGCGCCGCTGCCGCCCCAGGCGTCGGCTACAGGATCGGCTGGCTCCTGACGATCTGGGCCCGCCATTACGCCGCCCTGTGTGACTACACCCGGGTGGCGTGCACGGTCCCTCTTCGCCACGACCGCGATTCCGCCGGCGAGCGCCTCATCGGTCATCTGGTGGACGAGTGCGGGTGGAACCGTCACCGGTCGGCGGGCCCGCCCGACGGACGGGTCGTCCTGCTGACCGCAGATGCGTGCCGCGCGGACAGTCTCGACGCCTTCATCACCACGGAGATCCCCGTACTGCCCGCAGTGTCCGCGGAGAAGGAGCCCGCTTCATGAGCAAGGTGACCCTGCCGGACAGGCCGAAAGGCGGTCGGGCACTGCGGCGGCACGGCGGGGCCGTCCACTCCAGAGGGGGCGGTGCCGTGAAGACCCGGTTCTCCCTGAGCGGTGACCTCTGGCTACGGGTGTCGCTGCAGCTGACACGTCTTCTGCTCACGGTCCGCGTGCCGCCCCCGGGGTTCCGCGACATAGGGCCCTTCGCCAGCTTCAACACCCCCTCATCCCCCACCATGACTCCGCTTGCGCGGGCTCAGTGCCGCCACGGGCAGACTGGCTCCACAAAGCGCGGCCGTTGGTCGGCAGGACCCTCCAGGCCGGTGACACCGTGAGCGAGCCGTACGAGTCGAGCCCGAGTCACGCCGCGTTCGCTGCCGAACTGCTGAGCCGCGTGGAAATCACCAGAGAGCAGTGGCGCACGCCCGGGCCGGAACGCGTCCGCATGGCAGCAGATGCCCTCGCGGCCACCCAGAAGGCGCAGCAGGACAACGCTGTGGCGCTGCACCGGATCGTGGAGAGTCTCAGGCAGTGGCCGGGACACCGGACGGTGGGCCAGGACGCCTGCCAGGCGGCCGTGAGAATTGCGGTGCACTGCGACCACGACCCGGCTTTCCAGCAGAGGCTTCTGCGACTGCTCCAAGTGGCCGTAACAGCGGGTGACGCCACTCGTGCCCAGCTGGCCCACCTGCACGACCGCTGCCTCGTCAACGCCAGACAGCCCCAGCTGTACGCCACCCAGCACTGGTACCGCTCTGATGGGCAGCTCCAGCCGCACCCGATCGCCGACCTCGCGCAGCTCGACACCCGAAGGGCCGGCGCTGACCTGCCCCCCTACGCCGAGCAGGCCCGGCACCTCCGCGAGCGCCACGGGCCGCTCGGCTCCTTATCGACCTCCGCTACAGCGGACCCGATCCCCTTCTCCTTGCCCGAGAGGTGCGCGGCATGAACGAATCGATCACCGTTCTGAACTGGAATCTGGAGAAGGGCATCAACCTCGAAGCGGGCGCCCGCTGGGTCCAGGAGCAGCGCCCCGACATCTTCTTCCAACAGGAAGTCCAACCGGACCAGCTCGCCCGGGTGTCGGAACTCCTGGACATGGACGGCCATATCGCTGTCCCGCGACCCGGCAGCTCCAACGACAACGCGATCTTCGTCCGCCGCGATGGACCGCTGGTGTGCACGGAGGAATACCCGCAGGCATGGGCACCCTGGCACGCGCCGGCGAACCTCGCCGTCCGCCTCCGCGACGCTGACGGCACCCTCAGCCCCCGGCAGATCAGCGCCGTCAGCATGCACACCTGCTACTGGTCGCCCGAGCACCGCCTGACCGAGTCCCGCTGGTGCACCACTCTCGCCAAACCCGGCTGGCTGGCCATGATCTTCGGCGACTGGAACAGCTATCGCGTCGGCACGGACATCCGCTGGGACGACTACACCGACCACGCCTTCGTCGCCAACCGCACCTACGACTGCGCCGGCCGGCGGCACACAGACGTGCGCCCCGACCGTGAACTGCTGGCGGCCGGCTACGTCGAGATGGCACGCCACGCCGCCGAGCACCTCGATCAGCCCGAAGCTCTGGCCCCCAGCTCCGGCTACCGCGACCACCCCGGCCGACCGAAAGGCCCCAGGTACTGCATCGACCGCGGATACCTCAGCGCGGAACTCGCCCCAGCCCTGACCAGCTTCACCGTCTGCGACAGCCCTGAATTGCGCCGGCTGTCCGACCACCTGCCTCTGCGTGCCGAGTTCGACTTCGCGCAGATGCGCACCATCCTGCACCGGTCTGCAGCGATGTATCAGCCGCACGACAACCGGCACGCCGCGTCGGTCCGCGGCCGCCACCCGGCGGCTGCCGGCGGTGCGGCATGACCATCACCGTGCGGCTGGGTACGTACAACCTGCTCAATGGCGGCGGTGAACGCTGGCGCGCCCAGGCGGAGTTCCTGCGGGCGCAGAACCTGGACGTCCTGTGCCTGCAGGAGGCGAAGAGGTGGGACGAGGGCGGCTACGCCCGCATGCTCGACTTCGCCGAACTTCTTGGAATGCAGGCGCAGTTCGCCCCGTCGAATAGCCACAACTGCCACCTGGTCACGCTCTACCGGTGGCCCCGCGTGCGGTGCACGGCGTTCCACCCCGATGTCGCAGAAGGCACCTTCCACCACGTCGTCTCGCGGGCCCACCTCACCGTGGATGGCCGCGAACTCACCGTACTCAACACTCACCTGGCGCCCTTCAGCGGCAGCAGCCGCTCCCGCGAAGCCGACTGGCTGACCGAGTACGGCGCCGCCGGCCGGCGCGTCGTCCTGGCCGGAGACCTGAACGTCCAAGGTGTCGTCGACGAGGAGCTGGAGGACTGGGGAGTCATTCCGGCCGAACTGCACTCCCGCCACCGGTCGCAACTGGCCGACGGCAGCTACGGCGGCAGTGACCGCCTGGCGATGGCCAAGCTCGTGCACGCAGGCTTCATCGATCCTGTCGCGGCGCTCGGCATCCCGGTGCCACGCACGGCCGGCTACTGGAGCGACGCCGAGCGGTGGGACCACCGCTCGGATCACATCCTCCTCGCGCCGGACCTCGCTCCTGCCCTCACCGGGTGCGAGGTCCCCGATACCGAGGAAGCCCGGGGCCTGAGCGACCACCTGCCGTTCATCGTCACGCTCGAACTGCCCCAGGCGGATGCAGCTCTCACCCCCGACCGGTGAACCGCGCCGCCGCGCCCGTCCACCGTCGAGACCGTCAGCAAGGAGAACCAACACGTGACCGATGAACTGCGCGTCGTCTGTTGGAACATCGAGCACAACGGCCGCGGCCCGAGCGGAGGCGACGACCACCGCGACCTGGCCCGCGACATCCTCGCCGCCATCGAACCGCACATCGTGCTGCGCCAGGAGCTGACAGGCGCGTGGGACCGGGGGAAGGCCGACCTGTACGCCGAGGCCAACCGGCTCGGCGGCCTCACGCCGTTTATGGCCGCGCCACGCGAGGGGCGCAGCCGCAACCCCGTCGGCGTGATGGTCGATCCCGCCCTGTTCCTCGTCGACGGCGAGTTCGAGCACGACCTGGCGTGGAAGCCGATCTGCAATCCCCGTGTCCGCCTCAAGGGGTGTCCGAAGTCACTGGATCTGGCGTCGGCCCACCTGTGCCACTTCGACCCGGACATGCGCGCGACCGAGGCGAGGCGGCTCACCACGCTCGCCGACCACGGCCGGAGCGCCCTCGTCGGGATGGACGCCAACAGCTACCCGCACCAGACGGCGCTGGAGTCCGTGGCGCTCCCGGACTGGGACAAAGTCGCGGACCGCGTCCACTACCAGCACCGCACCATCGAGCGCGACGGCTGCCGCGTCTCGGACACCCGGCCGGATGAGATCCTCTCCGGCGGCGATCCGGTCTTCACCGATCTCGGCCTGCACGCCGCCACCACCCTCGGCCGGCCCGGCGCGCTCGCGGCGACGGCGAGTCTGAAGCGCACCGACCAGGGGGCGGCTCAGCGCATCGACCGCATGTACTGCACCCCCGATCTCGCCCCGGCCCTCATCGGCTTCGACGTCCTGGCGACCGACGAGGTGCGGGAGGTGTCCGACCACGCCCTGCTCGTCGCGCGGTTCGACCTCAACGTCCTCCGCCAGGTCCTCACGCCTGCCCGCTGACACTTCTATCTCTGGGGGAAATCTCCATGCTCATCAACGCGGCGATCTGCAACTTCGAGAACAACGGCGGCGGCGACCGCGCACTGTGGCAGCGGATGCACGACAAGTTGGCGTCGCTCGACCTGCATCTGCTCCTGCGGCAGGAGGTGTGGAACGCGCAGGACGACGGCAACGCGCTCGCAGACGCGGCCGAAGCCGTGCTCGGCATGGCCGGACTGATCGGCCCCGAGTGCTGCACCGCCCTCTACCACGACACCAACCTCTTCACCCCCGTCGGCGAGTTCCCGAAGACCGGCCCCATGTGGGTGCTCCCGCCGACCGTGCGCAGCCTGCAGCTCGCTGGCACAGCCCCTGGCGCGGTCCCGTTGATCGTGGGCTCGTACCACCTCAACTACGGCTCCACCACCACGCGCCTGTCGGAGGCCGAGCGGCTGACCCAGTGGAACGACAGATGGGTCAAGGTCGACGGCCGGCGCGTCCACTACCCGGCGCTGCTCGGCGGCGACAACAACAGCTACCCCGTGCCCGGCACCCCGGGGGATCCGGCCCTGCCCGTCCTGGAGGAGATCCCCGACAAGCCCCACCGGGCGCACCGCTCCTACATCGGACTGGACAACGTGCGCCGGATGGACGACCGACCGGACGACACCCTGCGCACCGCCGGCCTCCAGGACGTCGCCCGCCACCTCGCCACCACCGCGGGCAACACCGCCGCAGTCGCGCCGACGGTCGACGCCTACGAAACGCACGGGCCGGACTCGCGCATCGACCGGATCTACGCCAGCAAGCAGCTCCTGCCTGCCGTGCGCGAGGTCGAGGTCATCAATATGAAGGGCTTATCCGACCACCACACGGTCGTGGTGCGCCTGGACCGGGACACCCTCACCAACATCCTCAACAACCCGATCAGCCGCACGGCATGACCGAAGGCCACGGCGGAAGGCACACGCTCCGCATGCCCCGCTCCCTGGTCGCGCGCATTGCCGCGCCGCTCTGCCGTCCCTCGCCCCAGGGGTGTGCCGAGGACTACACCTGGTTCCGGCAGCGCCTTGCCGAACCGGACCTCCTCGACTGCGCGGTCGGTGTGAAGGTGGACGGCGACGTGCTCCTCGCGGTGCCCGTCGGCGGCACCCGCAGGGGTGGCTACCTGTCCGTGGGCACCGTGACCGACGCCGTGCGTGTCTGGGCGGCCCTTCGGGGTCGACCTGGCTTTCCGCGTATCCGGCTCGGCCTGTCGGTCTACTTCGACACCTGTCACACCGTCGACTGGGGCCCTCGACAGCCCTGGGACGACGCAGAGCGCGGCAAGTACTTCGGGTACGCGCCGTCCGCCATCCACGCCTTTCTCCGTCACGTCTCGATATACGACCAGCATCCCGAGCCCGCAACGGGCGAGACGGACCCGATCGGTGGGCGGACCGGGCAGCAGGATCCGCTGCTGTCGGCGACCCGGGGCACCTGGCCGGCGATCGGCACTCCTTCACCTCTCGTCATCCGCCGTATCTCGAAGGACCAGCGATGACCGTCAGCCGGACAACGCTGGTCCTGGAGAGCGTCGGCCCACAGGCCCGCCGAAGCCGCAGCAAGCCGAGGCACCCGGGCGCACGGGGCCCAGCCGTCGACGCTCCGGTTCTCTTCCTGTCCCCACCGGGATGGGCGGCGCGACGATGAGTCCGAGATCGGAGCGCAACGAGGTCTTACTCAAGCACCTTGAGATGCTGGACTGGTCGATGAGCGGCTTCGCCCGCCGGATCGGCGCACGGTGCGAAGCGATCCGTCTGCCCTATTCGGTGGTCACGAGCACCGTCTCGCGGTGGTGCAAGGGCGCGACGCCCGGCGACGACCTGGCAGCCGCCGCATGTTACGTGCTGTCGGCAGCGCTGAACCGGGTCGTGACGCCGGAGAGCTTGGGCTGGCCGTCTGACACCGGCCTGGTCGCGGCACAGTCGTTGGAGTACTTGGACGTCCCCCACGCCGTGCGCATGCTCTCCAAGCTGTGGGCCTTGGATGCCATGCGCAGGCGCAACGTGGTCAAGAGCGCGTTCTCTCCGAGCGTGTTCGGTCCTGCGTCGCGGGAGGCACTCGTGATGCCGGCGGACGCCGTTATCGGTGGCCAGGGACGGCACAAGGTCACGGCGGCGGACATCGACCTGCTTGACGAGCAGACCAGGTTGTACGGAAGGCTGGACTCGCAGCACGGCGGGGGCAAGTTCCGCGGGGTGTTCGCGTCGATGATGGACACGCACGCCACGCCGATGTTGAACGGGAGCTTCTCCGCGCGGACCGGGCGCCGGCTGTACGGCAGCGTGGTGGACGCGGTACTCGCGATGGCGTCGATGGCCTACGACGACCAGCTCCCCGGCCTGGCCCAGCGATACGACCTTCAGGCGATGCGGCTCGCCCAGGCGATCGGCGACCGCGCCCGCATCACCCGGGTCCACATCCACCAAGCCCGACTGGCTGCAACCCAGGGCGGGCGGGCCGACGTCCTCGCGCACGCCCGCAGTGCTGTCCTGGCGGCCGAGGGGACGCCTCCCCTCGTCAGGGCCTACGCGTGCGTGACCGAAGCGCGAGCATGGGCGCTGAACGAGCAGACAGACCATGTCGTGGCTGCGGTGAAGCGTGCCCGCGAGTTCTTCGCCCGCGCTCAGAGCAGCACCGGCCCGACCTGGCTGGAGTGGTTCGACCTGCGCGAGTTGGAGGGGCAGGCGGCATGGGCATTCGCCGTGGCAGGGCTGGCCGAACAGGGGGTACAGGCCCTGAAGGAGGCGTCGGCCCTTCCGTCGGACCGGACACGGGACACGGTTGAACTCCTGATCACCGAGGCCGAGCTGGCCCGGCTGCGCGGCGACTCGGCTGAGCACGCGACTGCCTCGAAGCGCGCCTCCCAGGCGTCCCAACACCTGATGAGCCGGCGGCTCTCCGAACGTCTCGACCACTTGAAGGCAGGCGAGCCGCTACGCGGCTTCTGACCTGTGCTGTACGCATCCGAGGCCAGAGGCCGCCACGTCGTGCTCTGACCCGGCTGCGAAACCCGCCTGCCCTGGGCGTCTGTCAGCTTGTCGGGAACAGGCTCCGGTAAATCCAGTGGGCCCTGAAGGGACCGCCGTGGTGCGGGGATTCCAGGGAGCCGTGGTGGCCTTCTCCCTTCGGGGTGTGCAGTGCGGCACTGAGTTGATAGTCCGGATGAACCCCGTCGTCGCTGAGAGCGGCCGCGAAAGTGAGTTCCAGGACGTCTCCAGGAGCGACGGGCCTGGGGCTGTCGAAGAGCGGCAGGTAGATGGTGGCCCAGTTCGTCTTCATGTGCAGGGCATCCAGTGGCTCTTCGTCCGGCAGGCACCAGAGATTGAGCCATGTGAGCACGCCGTCCACGCGGCCGGGCCGCGTGATGACCAAGCGCGTTGTCCTGCGCTGCTCCGTCCGCAGATCGCCGTTGAAGTCGAGCACCTCGACGGGCACGCCTTCGGAGAGCAGCGCCCCGATAGAGGGGTTTTCGACCCTGAGCCGCACGTCGAAGGGCGTGCCGTGCCAGTCGAAGATGCTCCGTAGGTACGGAAGGGATGCCTCGGCGAACGCCACCGGCTGCTCGGGAAGCAGATCGGACAGGCAGGCTGCTGCGGCCAGGGTCTCCGCGCGGTGGGGCACCACGAGTCCCCCGGGCGCCAAGAGGCGGCTCCGGGCATCGGTCAGGACGGCCGCCGCGCCTTCGGCGCCCGCCAGGGAGCCGATGATCTCCGCGACGCAGACATCGGCTCTGGGCGCGAACTGGAGGTTGGTCGACTGGCCGTGCAGGAGCGTGATCCGGTCCTGTGGGTCGAAGGCCGACAGGTTTGCCGCCGCCTTGTGGAACGCGTCCTCAATGACCTCGATGGCCACAGCGTGCCGGGCGCCCGCCTGGACTCCTTCGCGCGCCCAGAGAAGGTCTTGTCCAGTCCCGATGTCCAATATGCGCCTGTTTGGGGCGAGGTGGGACAGTGCCGTGCGAAAGCGCTTGTTGCGTTCGTCGTCGGTGGTCATGGTCGTGTAGAGGAACGGGTCGTAGATGGGGTACTCCCCCACGCTCGGCCACAGGGCGGGACGTCCTTCCTGCTCGGGTTCGGGGTCCACGCTCACGCGTACGGGGCGCCCGTGTGTCTCGATTTGGTGGATGTTGTGCATGGTCGGCCTTTCACGGTGGTGCTCAGCAGGGTTCGGTCTGGCGCCCGCAGGAGCTGTCGGGCCTGGTCTGCGTGTCCGAGTGCTGGCGGGAGGCTCAGCCGCTCGCATCGTCGGGCCAGGTGATCTTGACCGTGGTGTCGAGCGGAGGCCGTTCAGCGGAAGTGCCGGGCGTACAGCGGGTGCCGACGTACAGCCAGCCCAGCAGCTGCTCCCCATCGGCGACGCCGAGGTACTTGCGGACCTGGGGGGCCTGGATTGCGGACCCGGTGCGCCAGATCGATGCCCAGCCGTGGCTGTGCAGGAGCAGCGACAGCATGGTGACCATGCCGGTGGTGGCGGCCAGCTGCTCCCAGTCGGGAACCTTCGGATGGTCGGGTACAGGGCAGTGCACGATCGACAGGAGCAGCGGGGCGCGTAGAGGCTTCGCGGCGGCGCGCCGGGCCTGCTCCGGCGCGGCGGCTTCGCCGAGCACCTCACCGAGTCGGGCCCGCTCGTCGCCGGTCACCGCGATCAGCCGCCATGGGTGGAGTCGCCCGTGGTCGGGTGCGGTGGCCGCGGCCTGGACGAGGCGCTCCAGGTCGTGGCGGCCGGGCGCGGGCTCGGTCAAGCGGGGGGTACTGCGCCGACTGAGGACGGCTTCCAGAACCGGGTTCGGAGGCGGGGTCATCCCGTGGCCTCTCGGGCGGGGTCACGCTCGGATTCGGCGTGCGGGGCCGACGGGGTCATCCTCGGGTCGTCGCCGGCAACGCGCCTGAGTATCGGGGCGGTGGCTGCGGTGGTGATGACGGTCATGACCACCAGGAGGGTGAACAGGGGCTCGCTGATGACGCCGATCTGGATGCCGATGCCGAGCACGACGAGTTCGGTCAGGCCGCGGCAGTTCATGAGCGTGCCGACGGCGGCCGACCAGCGCCAGTCGAAGCCGGTGAGCCGCGCTGCGCCGGCAGCGCCGCCCCATTTGCCGATGACGGCGATGCCCAGGATCGCCGCTCCCCAGCCCCACTGTCCGGCCGGCAGTGTGGAGAGGTCGGTGTGCAGGCCGGTGTCGACGAAGAACAGCGGCAGCAAGAGGGGAAGGACGACAGCGCGGATGCGGGCGGCGCTGCGCTCGACGGCCCGGAGGCCCCGGGGCGCGCATGCGCCGAACAGGAAGGCGCCGAAGGCGGGGTGCACGCCGATCTGGTCGGTGGTGTAGGCGCTGAGGCACAGTCCGGCGAAAAGCAGGACCAGGACGAGGTCGTCGGAAGTGCGGCCGGCGCGTTCGAGCAGGGCGCGCAGTGCCGGGCGCAGGGCGGTGAGGCCGGCGGCGAAGGCAGCGGTCAGGGCGAGGGTGGTCAGGGCCGACAGGGCGGTGCCGGAGGTGGACAGGGCGACGACCGCGGTGAGCAGGCACCAGGCGAGAGCGTCGTCGGTGGCGGCGCAGGCCAGGGCGAAGGCACCCAGGGGCGTGGTCTCCATGCCTCTGTCAGCGAGGATCCGTGCGAGGACCGGGAAGGCCGTGATGCTCACGGCGACGGCGACGAACAGGGTGAACGGCAGCCGGCCGACCCCGTCGGGGGCGAAGTGCGGGTAGAGCGCCGCGGCCAGGCCGGCGCCGAGGGCCATGGGGAGCAGGACGCCGCTGAGGCTGACGGCGGCGACCGCGCCTCGGCTGGTGCCCAGGGTACGGAGGTCGAGTTCCAGTCCGATCAGGAAGAGGAACGTTAAAAGGCCCAGGTTGCCCAGGGCGGAGGTGATGGGCAGGACCGAGGGCGGCAAGAGATGGTGCTGGACGCTGGGGGCGAGCCAGCCGAGCAGCGAGGGTCCGAGCAGGATCCCGGCCAGGACTTCGCCGATGACCGGCGGCTGGCCGAATAGCCGTACGGCGCTCCCGCCTACCTGGCAGGCGAGGACCACGACCGGGACGGCGAGGAGCACGGGCAGCAGCGAATCGGACACGGCAGCTCCGGGAGTCGGGGCGGATGGCCGCGCGGCGGGACGGCAGGCGGGCGCCGGGCGGGGGATGGAGTGGATCAGGCGCGGGTCAGCGGCAGAGTGGTGCAGCGAAGCGAGCCGGGGATGCGGGTGACCTCGGAGTAGTCGACGGCCAGGACCTCGAGTCCGCGGCCAGCGAGCTGCGCGGCGATGCGGTCGCTGCCGACGGCGATGATCACGGTTCCCGGCGCGAGCGCCAGGACGTTGGCCTGCACAGCACGGGCTTCGTCGTCGTGGACGTCGATGAGGTCGAAGTGCAGCTCGAACCAGCGCAGTTCGGCGGGCGGGAAGACGGCGCGGTGGATGAGGGCGGTGTCGGGGGCGACGATGGTGAAGTGGTCGTCCAGGTGGACGATGCCGTCGACGGCGAAGCGGACCGGGCGCACTTCGCGGGCGACGCCGTGGTGGGACAGAGCCTGTTGCAGCGCCGTGACGCCCTTGGGGGATGTCTCCTCACCGAGGCCGACCAGGACGGTGTCGGTGTGGAGGATAACGTCACCGCCCTCGATGGTGCCCTCGTCGAGATGAACGACGTGCGGGGCCTCGGTCATGAGCGCGGTGAGCGCGTCAGCCTCCGGGAGGCGGTGAACCGAGTTCAGGCGTGCCATGACCAGGACGTGGTCGATGACGAAGGCGATGTCGCGGGGGTAGTGCTGGACCGGGCA
This sequence comes from Streptomyces mirabilis, assembly GCF_018310535.1. Taxonomy (NCBI): domain Bacteria; kingdom Bacillati; phylum Actinomycetota; class Actinomycetes; order Kitasatosporales; family Streptomycetaceae; genus Streptomyces; species Streptomyces mirabilis. Next base: position 347,488 of record NZ_CP074103.1, read on the forward strand.
GCCCGGCGCCGCGTCGAGGAGGGTCACCTCCGTGCCGCGGCTGCGCAGCAGGTCGATCAGGGTGTCCTGCTGGGCGCGGACGGTGGCCGGGTCGTACGGCCTCCAGGAACTGGTGGTCTTCTGGCGGGCCAGGACGGGATGGACGTCGGGACCGTCGAGGTCGGGGGTGACATCGCCGGCGTAACGCAGAGCGACGTGGCGCAGGGCGCCGTACTCGCTGGTGGCGTGCGGGATGAGCACGATGAGCCCTCCTGGGTCTGGTGCTGGGCGGGTCGAACGGCGAGACGGACGCGGCGCAGACGAGCCCAGGAGGGGCGGGGTCCGGGGGCCGGCAGGTCAGGCTGCCGGCCCCCGGAGGTCTCGCGGGTGTCAGCCGACGGGGCTCTTCTTCTGGGTGTCTGGGACCTGGGGCAGCCAGCGCACGTTGTTGTCGCGGAAGGACTGGTTGACGGGGACGAGGTCGGCTCCGCTGGTGTTGTCCAGGGCCGTGACGACGATGCCGAGCTCGGGGACGTCGCTGTCGATCGCCGCGAGGCGGCTGCCGCAGTCCGGGCAGAATCCGCGCTTGGCCTCGCCCGGGAACGTCTCGAACCAGGTCGGCTCGACCCCGTTGGTCCAGGTGACACCGTCCGGAGCGAAGCCGGCCCACCACATCATCGGCCCGCCTCCGAGCTTCTGGCAGTGCGGGCAGCTGCACGTTTCCCTGTCAAGTCCATGTGTTCACGTCTTGTGCCTCCTCTGTGTGGTCGCGTGCGGTGGCGGCCGTCGAAGGAGTGGGACGGCCACCCAACAGTTCGAACGAGCAGTTCCTGCCAGGTCGACTGTGCCTCGTTCACCGGCGCGATGTAGGCCGCTTCGATGAAATTGATGAACCTGTGTAGGTTCTCGTCGCCGAGCACGTTCCCGATGCAGAGCGGCTCTCAGTTCTTCGCTGATATCCCGGTGTTCCACTCACTCAGATTCTCCGAAGTGGCGCGCAATTCTCAAAGTCCTGGGATGTGGCCGTTCGCTATCTTCTCGTCAGGTGTCGACGGCCCGAATGACTCGAGGAAGTAGCCCAGCGCGTTTCCGAAGTCGCCCTGGTTGAGCATCCCCTGGACCGTCTTCGGACTACCGCACGGTTCTCGCAGAGTTCTCCGTCATCCTGGTCGCGCAGGTCCCACCGCGGACCCCGGCCCGGGAGTTGGCGCCCTGATGACGGGCGAGGACGGGATGCTGGCCGGGACCATCGAGCGTGCGGGTGAAGCTCGGGGTGGGCCGCGGCGCGTTCGGCGACGAGGTCGGCATCGGTCAGGGGCGGGGAGTGCTCGGCGCTCGCCCGCATCAACTCCAGCCACACCGCCTCCTCGACCGCCACGTCCGCGAAGGCGCCCGCACCGGCCAGCGCTCCCGCCGGCAGGTCGGCCGCGAGCGCGCCCCGCCACAGGTCCACAGCAGTCCCCACCCTCGTCTGCTCGGCCGGCCGGAGCGGGCCGACGCCGGTGCCGGTGTGCGGCGCGCGGGCGGCGATCGCCTCCAGCAGGCCGGAGACCGCAGCCCGCATATCGTCCGCTCAGGCCCAGAGCATCGCTCAGCAGTGGCTGCGTGCTCGTGGCAGCACGCTGACTGCTGGTGACCCGGAGTCCTACCCCGGCTACTACACGCTGCACACCATGCGGGACGGGAAGATCAGCGGCATGCTGTCGGTCAACTCCAGCACCGGCCAGGTCTGTTACCACACCTGGCACGGCACCTACATCACCATGAGCCAGCGGTGAACCACAGCCGTGGCGGCTGACCACGTGGCATCCTGAGTGCCTCGGTCGGGCCTTGGACGGGGCGTCACCGCGGTGTTGACCCACGGGCGCGCAGTAGGTCGGTCATGACCTTCATCTCCGACTGCTGGGCGTCGACCATGCCCTGGGCCAGCTTCCGCTCCTGGGGGACCGTGCACTGCTGGGTGCAGGCGCGGGCCATGTCGATGCCGCCCATGTGGTGGTCGTACATCAGCTGGAGGTAGAGAATCTCTGCCTGCTTGCCCGTGAGTTTGCCGAGTTGGTCGAGTTGGGTGTTGGTGGCCATGCCCGGCATGAGGGAGCCGTCCTTGATCTGGTGGCCCATGTGACCTTCTTGCATCCAGGTCATGTAGCCGTCGGGGGAGGTCACGGGCAGGTTCCACAGGTCGAGCCAGCCGAGCAGCATGCCGCGTTGGTTGGCCTGGGTCTGGGCAATGTCGTAGGCGAGGCGCCGTACCTCGTCGTTGGTGGTGCGGTCGCGGACGATGTAGGCCATCTCCACGGCCTGTTGGTGGTGGACGGCCATGTCACGGGCGAAGCCGGCATCGGCGGAGGCGGCGGTGGGCTCGCTGACCGGCTTGGTGTCCTCGCTGCTGGTCGCGGCCAGGAGCCACAGGCCCAGGACGAGGGCGATCAGCGCCGCCGCGGCGGCCACCAGCCACCGGCCCGGGGTGGGCTTGCGGTCGTGTCCGTCGCCGAGGTCCGTCTCGGCGTGTGTGGGGGTGGTCGTGTGGGTCATGATGCGGTCAGTCCGTTGGTGCAGGCGGCGCCCGGTTCGGGGGTCTGCGGGCCCTGGACGTACTTGGTGAGGAACTGATCGACTCGCGGGTCGGAGGCCGTGTTCACGCTGAGCTGGTGGCCCCAGGCGGTCAGCATGATGGTTCCGGACTCGGTCTTGTCCGGGCTCATCAGCGTGTACGGGGTCTTGGAGACCTTGCCGGCGAGGGTCTTGATGTCGGCGGCGGTGGCCTTGTCGTTGTAGGTGACCCAGACTGCGCCGTGTTCGAGGGAGTGGACGGCGTTCTCGTTCGGGATGGCCTTGGTGTAGACGTTGCCGTTGCAGGTCATCCAGACCGGGGCGTGGTTGCCGCCGACGGGCGGGTTCATCGGGTAGTTGACCTTGGTCTGGACGTGGGTGCGGCCGAGCTTCTTGGCGTCCCAGGTCTTCTCGCCGCTGATCGGCTTCGCCGCGGCGGCGGCCTTCTGGTCCTGCTTCTCGTTGGCGTTGTTGATGGCGTACACGCCCCAGCCGACCAGTGCGGCGACTATGGCCGTGCTGAGGGTGATGGTGATGATGCGGTTTCTGCGCTCGCGGGCCTTCTCGGCGCGGCGCATCGCCTCGATGCGCGCCTTGCGGTCGGCGGCGGTCTGCTTCTTGCTGGTCCTGGCCATGGGGTACGTCCTTGTCCCCGCCGCGCGGTGTCGTCGGGCGGCGGTGGGTGCAGGGGTGCGTGGGTGGATGTCCGTCGCGCGTATGTGCGCGGCATGCCGGTCAGGTCCGTTGCACCTGCAGGACGTGGAGATCGGGGGCGCCTCGGGTGGGCGGGGGGTCGGCCGACCACGAGGGGGTGTCCGGCCTCGGCGGGCTCGGAATGAGGGGCAGGATCGCTGGCGGCGGTTGGGTGGGCGCGGCGAGCACGGCTCGTACGCCGTGGGCGACCGGGTCGCAGCACACGTCACCGGCCGGGCAGTCGGCCTGGTGCGCGATCGCCTTGATGTGGTGTGTCGCGGAGGGGGTCGTCTGGGCCGCCGTGGCCGACATCGTGGTCATGGGGGCGGCAGCCTGGTCGCTGGCGTTGTGCGCCGTGTAGCCCAGGCACATCACGAGCGCCGCGAGCAGCACGGCCAGGGCGGGGCAGAGCGCCGCGACCGGCGTGGTCCACCACGCGCCGCGGTGCCTGCGCTGCGTCCGGCTGCTCATCACGGTGATGCTAAGTGCTACCTGTGATCATACTTTCGGCCCGGTTCGTGCGGTCAGTGCTCATGGCCCTCCTCCTCCGGCTCCGGGTAGACGAAGGTGCGGGTGACCAGGTGGTTGGGCGCGGTGAGCGTCTCGTGCAGGATCCGGCCGGTCTCGTCGAGGGTGAGATCCAGCTGGGTGTGCTCGGCCGGGTAGGCCAGGGCGAGGCGGCGGTGGCCGTTCTCGTCGGGCAGCCGGGTGGTGACCGGGGCGGTGCCGCTGCCATACGGCTCGGCGGCCAGGAACGCCTTGCCGCTGATGGGGAGCTGCTTGAGGTCGCCCAGTCCGCGCGCGGTGTTGCTGGTGACCAGCTCGTGCAGGGTGAAGCGGGGTGCCTTCTTCATCGCGGCGACCGTCTCGCGCAGCAGGGCGGCGTCGGGGCGGGAGGGCCAGGTGATGGCCAGGCCCGCGCGGCCACCGGCCCATTCCTCGCCCGCGGAGGCGGTCAGGGTGAGGTGGCTGGTGCCCTTGCGCCAGGTGAGCGGGGTGTAGAAGCAGCCGGTGCCGCAGCCGCGGAGCTTGAGGGCTCGGCGGGTGCCGCGCGGATCGGCGAGGGTGGCGGACAGGCCGTACGGCTGCTTCGAGGTGTCGCCGGCCTGGGGTGCGGTCAGTTCGACGATGAGCTGGCCGGTGCTGGCGCGGGCGCTGATGCCGATCTCCCCGGCGCGGGTGCCGGCGGACACGACCCGGCCGGTGGTCGGGGGTGCGAAGGACAGGGGGCGGTTGGTGTCCGCGGGCGCGCGCAGAATGGTGAGGGTGGCGGACAGGGCCAGGACCACGGCCAGCACGGATGCTTCGAGGCGCGCCGGGCGGTACGGGAGCCTGCCGGCCGTACGGTGCAGGCGGCGCCGTGCCGTGTAGGCGAGGGCGGCGACCAGCGCGACCACGCCGGTTTTGACGAGGAGGACCTGACCGTAGGCGGTGGTGAAGACGTCGTCGAGCGGGACCAGCAGCAGGGCGGCGATGACGCCGGTGGTGACGACGGCCGCGAACAGCCACGCGGCGAGCCGGGCATACGCGAGCAGCAGCTTGCGGGAGGCAGCGCGCTCGCCCCGCCAGGCCAGCATCGTGCGCAGCACCTGGACCAGGGCGCCCGTCCACAGGGCGGCGGCCGCGAGGTGGACGAAGGTCAGCACCGGTCCGGCGACGGCCTGTTCGGCCTGCGGGTGCGCGCGCAGCGCCTCCGCGACGACCACCGCGGCCAGCGGAACGACAGCCCAGGCCCGCCGCCGGCGTACGGCAACGGCCACGGCCGCCAAGGCGAAGCCGGCCACCTCGATCAGCGACAGCACGCCGGGGCGGGTGTCGATCGCGGACCGCAGGGAGCCGTCGCCGATCACCAGCGCGGTCAGGCCGAGGGCGGCCGCGCAGCCGACGAGGGCGGCGGGCAGGGCCCAGGAACGCGGCCGCCGGGCCGGGGCATCGGGGACGCGGGCGGCGAGTCGGCTGAGCGTGGCCTCGCCGAGAAGCAAGGCCAGGGCGGTGAACAGCAGCCAGCGCAGGATCGTGGTGGGGACGGGGTCCTTGGCGGCGGTGCTCTGGCCGGAGGTGAGGGCGACAGAGCGCGGGCCGATGGCGAAGCGGTAGCTGCCGGTCATGATGTCGCCGTCCTGGGCGGTGACCTGCCAGTCGACGGTGTGGACGCCCTCGGCGAGCTTGCCGCGCACGGGGAGAGTGAGGGTCCGTCCGCCCTGGCTGCGGGTCGGCTTGCCGAGCCCGGCCGCGGGCGTGAGGCGTAGGGCGGAGCTGCCGACGCCGACGGGCTGGTCGAAGACGAGGACCAGCGAGGTCGGGGAGTCCGGGACCGTGGCGTCCGCGGCCGGGCTGGTGAACAGCAGCGTGGCGTGCGCGGAGGCCGGGCCGGCGGTGCCCAGCAGGACGGCCAGGACGAGCGAGGCCACGGCGAGGAGCGCGGCGGCGGGGCGTCGGAGGGCTGGTGCGAGGACGGTCACCGGTTAAGGGTCTCCGGTCTGTCAGTCGGGTCGGGCGGCGGGGTGGTCTCGCCACGCAGGCGCCGGAGCTCCTCGCGGGCGGCGCGCAGCTCCTCCTGCAGCCCGGGATCGGGCGCGCTGTGGCAGGAGCGGTTGCGGACCATCGGGCGGACGCAGCACCACCAGGTCAGGGCGACGGCGAGGACGGTGGCCGCGAGGGGGAGCCAGATGCCGGTCATGACGGGTGGTCCTGGCGCGGGTCGTCCTGCGGGGCGCGGTCGGCGCGCAGGGCATCAATCTCCTTGCGCAAGCGCAGCAGTTCCTGGCTGTCGGCGTCCGTGCCGGGCTGGGTCTGGGCGCCGTGCTTGGGGCGCATCATGAACCACATCATCAGGCCCATGCCGACGGGGCACGCGAGGGCCGGAAGTATGTACAGCAGCTGGTCCATGGCGGACGCTCCTTCAGAAATGGGAGAGGCGGGACAGTTCGCGGCGCAGGGCACGCTCGGAGAGGCGCCCGTACGCGATGAGCCGGTCGTCGTGGAGGAGGCCGGGGGCGAACAGCAGCCGGTGGCGGCCAGCCAGTTCGCGGCCCTCGTCGGTGTCCAGCGACACCTCGGTGACCTCGACATCCGCATCGGCCTCGGCCAAGAGCTGCTTCGCGCGGTCGCACCACGCACAGTCCGCTTGGGTGAGGAGCGTGAGCGCGATCACGACTTCACCCCGCCCTTGAGGTCGGCGAGGAGCTTGTCGACGGCGACGTACATCGTGTAATCGGGGGCGCCGCCGTAGTCGGCGCGCCAGCGGATCGTGCCGTCCGGCCCGACCAGCAGGAAGCTGTGGCCGTCGCGCGAGGTGCCCATCATCCCGTACTGGTTGGCCCCGTACTCCTTGGAGACCTTCAGGCCCGGGTCGGACAGCACCGGCGTGGCGAGGCTCATGTCGCGGGTCTTGCGGGTGATCAGGTCGGCGGGGTCGGTGGTGATGGATACGACCTGGTCGATGCCGGCGGCCTTGACCTCGGCGGCGGACTTCTCCAGGGCCGCCATCTGGTCCCAGCAGGGCTGGCAGGTCAGGCCCTCCTGGAAGTACAGCAGCACGTTCTTGCCTCGGAAATCGCTCAGGCTGACCTGCTTGCCGGTGGACGCGGCGAGCGTGAACGCGGGGGCGGTCTTGCCGATGCCGGGGCTGCCGACGTCGTACGACGTCGCGCTGCTGGAGGTGTTCTTGGCCGGAGAGGTGGAGAAGACCACGTACAGCACGACCAGCGCAATCGCGGCAACCGCCGAACGGATGATCCATGTCAGGCGGCGTCGCCTGGCTTGCTGCGTGGCGGCAATCACGGCGTCGGGCCGCCGCAGCGGTGGCCTCTTCTTGCTGGTGGTGCTCATGCGGGGCGGTCCTCTCCGGCGGAGGTGGGGACGGTCATGGCGGGCGGCTGCGGTGCGTCACAGCAGTCGGCGGGGGAAGCCCCCGCCGCGGCGCCGGGGAAACGCCGGGCGGGAGCGGTCAGGTGGGCGCGCGCCTGCCGGAGCAGGAAGGCGGCGAGCGCGACGAGGATGAGCGCCAGGGCCCAGCCGGGCAGCCAGCCCAGGGCCTTGGTGACCACGGACGCGGCGTGCTGCAGATCAGCGGCGACCCGCACGCGCCAGCCGCCCGAGGCCATGTCGGGGCCGCGCACGGCCTGGACGAGGGTGAGCGCGCCCATCGCGATGAGCAGGATGCCGGAGGCGGCGCTGCCCAGCGGCATCCGCCGCCGCAGCCGGCCGAGGCGCAGGGTGACCTGCCGGCCCTGGAGCAGGCGGCCGGCACTCCAGTCGCGGCGGTCCCAGACCAGGGCGAGCAGGCACAGCGGGGCGACCATCCCGGCCACGTACGTCAGTGACACGGCGAGCGCGGCGGGGAAGGAGGCGGCGGCACCGGAGAGAACCGCTACCCCGGCGAGGACCGGCGCGCAGCAGGAGCTGGCCGCGCCGGAGAACACGCCGAGCCCGTAGACCGAGCCGAAGCCGTGCCCGGACGGGGCCCGGCCCGCGATCATCGGCAGCTGCGGCTTCCACCCGGCCAGCAGGGCGATCCCGCCGACCGCCATCGCCGAACCGCCGATCGAGAACACCAGCAGGTGGTGACCGGAGATCAGCGAGACGAGGGCCGTGGCGCCGAGCCCGATCGGCACGATCACCGTAGCCACCCCGGCGGCGAACACCAGCGTCGCGGCCAGGATCCCGGTGCGGCGGCGGAACCCGGTCGCCAGGTACGCGGGCAGCATCACCGACACACAGCAGGGCGCGAGCAGTGCCACCACTCCGCCGAGGAACGACGCCAGCAGCGTGGTGCCGAACAGCAGCTCTCCCATGCGGACGACGCCTCTCCTCACCGAAACCTGAACTCCTAAGGAGATTAGGTCAACGGCTGTGGTGGTGTCCAGACAGAGGCTTGCGGTGCTGGTCAGCGCATGGTGGTGACCTGGGCGGCGGGCGTGCCGTCCGGGCAGTAGTTCAGCTGCGTCGCGGCCGCCGCAGGGCCGCCGACGACCAGCAGCGGCACGGCGAGCGCCACGGCAGCCGTCAGCGAACCCGCCGCGACGCGGAGGCGGCTCAGCGGGTGATGCGGCTCGATGAGGCGGCGTACCCGGCGGGCGGCGGTGGAGCCGCCCGCCGCGAGGGCCACGGCCGGAGTGTGTCCGCCGGCGACCGCGAGCAGCGCGGCGGCGGTGGTCAGCCGTCCGGAGCGGCCGGCGGCCACATCGTCGGCGCGCATCTCCACCAGCCGGGCGATCTCCGCCTCAGCGATACGGAACAGGGGGATCCGGGGGAAGGCGCGGGCGAGCGTCTGCGCCCAGGTCAGCACGGCGTCGTGCCGCTCGGCCTGGTGGGCGTGCTCGTGGGCGAGGACGGCCGTGAGCTGGTCGTCGTCCAGGGTGTGCAGGGCGCCGGTGGTGATGACGGTGCGGCGGTGGCGGCCGGGCAGGCAGTAGGCGGCGGGCTCGTCGTGGTCGAGGATGACCACCCCGCGTACGGGGTCGGCGCGGCCGACCATGTCGAGAACGTCGCGGTGTTCCCGGCGTTCACGGCGGATGCGCAGGAGGGCCGAGCCCGCGCACCAGGCCACCCTGCCCAGCACGGCCAGGGCCAGGGCGGCTCCGGCCGCCCCGGCGGCGGCTCCGCCCGGTGAGGCGTATTGCGCGGTCAGCGCCATCACGCACGCCTGCAGCACCGCGGCGAGGTCGGCGCTGACGCGCACGGTGGGTACGGTCAGGGCGAGCCCGGCCAGGACGGCGGCGGTGAGCGCCGAGGCACCCAGCACCTGCCAGACCACGATGCCCAGCCGGGGTGCCCGCTCGGCCCAGCCCGCCCCGCGCAGCAGTCGGGGTGCCAGGGTGCACAGCAGGACGGCGTACGCGAAGAGGACGGCGGCGACGATCACTCCGACACCTCCCTGGCCACGGCCTGGCCGAGCAGCCGGTGCAGCTCCTCGGCCTCGCCCGGCTGCATCTGCTGCACGAACCGGGCCAGCGTCGCGGTGCGGTTCCCCGCCACGGACAGGGCCTCGTCCAGCAGCCCGGCGACGTACTCCTCGCGGCTTCTGGTGGCCCCGTACCGGTAGGCCCGGCCGTCCTTCTCCTTCGACAGCCAGCCCTTGCGGAACAGGATCTCGGTGACCGTGTGCACCGTGTTGTAGGCGGGCTCCGGGTCCCGGCCGAGGCGGTCGAGGACCTCGCGGACACGCAGCGGCCTGCCCGCATCCCACACCGCATCCATGATCGCGGCCTCCAGCTCACCGAACTGCGCCATACGTCCTCCTCCCGGACCGAACCCCTGCCCTGTCGACATCCTAAGCGGCCTAGGTGGACGGCCGGGCGGTCCCGATGATCGACGGGGAACCGGGATTGGCCCGCCCGTTGATCCGGAAGACGAAGCGGCGGACCTCCTTGACGGTGAAGCCGGCTGCCTGGATGGCCCGTTCGGTGTCGCGGGTGACGTTGCAGCCGCCACCCAGGGTGCGCCACAGCGGGTTGACGATCCGCTGCAGCCGGAAGAAGCGCGGGTTGTCGGAGCGCACATGCTCGTAGAAGCGCAGCTCCCCGCCCGGCTTGAGAACGCGCCGAGCCTCGGCGAGTGCGGCCGGCACGTCCGTGATGGTGCACAGCACCAGCGAGAACACCGCCACGTCGAAGCTGTCGTCGTCCGCCGGCAGCTCCTCGGCGCGGCCCGCTCGCACCTCCACCGGTACGGCGGCGTTCGCGGCGGCCTGCTCGGCGACCGCGCGCAGCCTCGCCTCCGGCTCGACCGCAACGACCTGCTCCACCTCCGCCGGGTAGTGGACGAAGTTCGAGCCCAGGCCCGCGCCGATCTCGATCACCCGCCCGTGGATACCGGCCAGCATCTCCTGGCGGTGTTCGACGGAGCCGTGGGCCTCGGCGAAGGCGTTGATGCGGGGGTAGATCCGGGCGAACAGCGGGTGCGACACGGCGGCTTTGGCCATGACGTCCTCCTCGGTCGCGGCGAAGGGAGGCCCCTCCACTTCACCTAACCAGGTTAGGAGTATTGTCGCGGGGGCGCCCAGCGCGGCGCCACCGATCCTTCGTGCCCCGTTCTGGAGGCTGTCCTTGAGTGCCGCCATACCCGACCTCGTCGCCGACGGGCCGCTGCTGCTGGCCGCGCCGCTGGCCCTGCTGGCCGGCGCGGTGTCGTTCTTCTCCCCCTGCTGCCTGCCGCTGGTGCCCGGCTACCTCTCGTACGCCACGGGCATGTCGGCGGCTGACGTCCAGGCGGGCCGGGAGAGCCGGGGCCGCATGGTCGCCGGGACGGCGCTGTTCATCCTCGGCTTCTCCGTCCTCTTCGCCAGCTACGGGGCCGCGCTCGGCTATGCCGGCAACACGCTCCTGGAACACCAGGACCTCATCACCCGGATCCTCGGCACCCTGACGATCCTGCTCGGCCTGCTCTTCCTCGGCGCCTTCGAGCGCATCCCGCTCGCCGGACGCACCTTCCGCGTCAGCTACCACCCGCGGGCCGGCCTCGCCGGGGCCCCGCTGCTCGGGGTGATGTTCGGGCTGGGCTGGACCCCGTGCATCGGCCCCACCCTCGCCGCCGTGATGAGCCTGTCCTTCACCACCGGCAGCGCCGGACGCGGCGCGCTGCTCGCCTTCGTCTACAGCGTCGGCCTGGGCCTGCCCTTCCTCATCGCCGCCCTCGGCTTCCGCCGCGCGCTGCACGCATTCGGGTTCGCCCGCCGCAACGCCCGCACGGTGATGCGGTTCGGTGGCGCGATGCTGGTGATCGTCGGAATTCTGCAGGTCAGCGGCCTGTGGGCCTACTTCACCGGGCTGCTGCGGTACTGGGTCGCGGGCTACCAGCCAGCGTTCTGATCGCGGAATGCCCAGGCTGGGGCGTCGGCGCGGGCTAGCATCCCGTGCCATGGCCAGGATGCGCGTTCAACCGCTTTTGGCCCGGCGATGGGCCGGGCTGCTGGCCGTTCTTGCTCTGGCCCTGTGCACCACGGCCCTCGCGCAGCCCGCCATGGCCGTCCCCACGGACACCAGGTCCATGGACGCGATGCCCATGACGTCGACGATGCCGCAGAACGCGACGGATCAAGCAGACGCCGGAGAGAGGGCCGAGCCCTCGTGCCCCATGGACGACATGGTCATGGACTGCCAGCCGTCCGCCCAGCACCGTCCGGCGCGTCCGGCGAGCGTCCCGTTGCCGCTTGCCGCGCGCACTCCCTCGACGGCCGCGGACGAGGTGGCCGGACGGGTCGGCGTGGAGCGGGCGCCGCCGTCCCCCGCCTCTCGTGAGGGCCCCGATCTCGACAGGCTGTGCGTGAGCCGGACCTGATCGCACCCCGTCCGCCGGTCGCCGACCGGCGGAACCGGATGCCCGATCAGCCCGGCACGCCGTCATGCGCGCGTGCCCTCCTCCCGATTCCCGACGGAGAACCTCACGCATGGCCTCGACGCTCGCCCTCTTCCTCACCAGCGCCGGCACCGGTCTGCTGGCCGGAGGCGCCTCCTGCGCCGCCGTACAAGGCGGTCTGCTCGCCGGCGCAGTCGGCCGCCGCACCGCCCCGCACACCCCTCGACGCGCACGCGGCGCGACCACCCGGCAGCAGGCCACCGAACCCCTGGCCCCGGTCGGCGCCTTCCTCGCCGGAAAGCTCCTCTCCCACACCCTCCTCGGCACTCTGCTCGGCGTCTTCGGCGCCGCACTGCAGCCCAGCCCCCGCACCCGGGCGGTCCTGCTCATCGCTGCCGCGCTCGTGATGCTGCTGTTCGCCCTGGACCTGATGGGGGTCAAGGCGGTGGCCCGGCTGGTGCCCCGGCCGCCCGCCGCCTTCGGGCAACTGGTGCGGCGCAAGTCCAAGTCCGGTGCCAAGCTCGCCCCCGCCCTGCTCGGCTTCGCCACCGTCCTCATCCCCTGCGGGGTGACGCTCTCCGTCGAGCTGGTCGCCATCACCTCCGGCTCGGCGGTAGCCGGGGCCGCGGTGATGGCCGGGTTCGTCCTCGGTACGGCCCCGCTGTTCGCTGTCCTCGGCTACGTCTTCCGCCAGGCCGGGCAGGCGTTCTCCGGGCGGCTCGGCATCGTCACCGGCCTGGTGGTGCTCGCCGTCGCGCTCTGGACGGCGGTCTCCGGACTCCAGGCCGGCGGCTGGTACACGACGGTGGACACCACCACTCCCGCCGCCGCGGCGGAACCGCAGCCGGGCAGGTCCGCCAAGCCCAACATGCCTGCCCTGCAAGGACCGGTCACCATCGACGCCGCCGGGAAGCAGACCATCGTCCTGACCGTCACCGACTTCTACGAACCCACCGGCTTCACCGCCCGGGCCGGGGCGCCCACCACCCTGATCCTGCGCGGTAAGGACTCCGGCGGCTGCGCCCGCGCCTTCACCATCCCCGAGCTCGGCGTCCAGGAGATCGCCAAACGCGACGGCGACACCCGCATCGACCTGGGCACCCGAAAGCCCGGCAAGCTGCTGTTCTCCTGCGCCATGGGCATGCAGGGCGGCGCGATCGACTTCAAGGAGGGCGCGGCATGAAATGGCTGCGGGGCATGGCCCGTTCGGAGCAGAGCGGCCCCCATGTCGTCCTCAAGGTCGACGGGATGCACTGCGCGAGCTGCGGTCTGCTCGTCGACGACGAGCTGGAAGACGTGCCGGGCGTACGGTCCGCTCGTACCGATGTACGCAAGGGCCGCTCCACCGTCCACCTCACCGACGAAGGCTCCACGGACCCGTCGACGCTGATCGCGGCGGTCGAGCGTGCGGGCTACCAGGCCACTGTCCTCGTCTGAAGTCCGAAGCGCGAGCACGCCGCGAGGGGGTGGCCGCCACATGGCGGCCACCCCCTCGGCTGACCCTCAGTTCACCGCAGCGGCTGGAAGCGCCGCAGCCGCAGGCTGTTGGAGACGACGAAGACCGACGAGAATGCCATCGCCCCACCGGCGATCATCGGGTTGAGCAGCCCGAGCGCGGCCAGCGGCAACGCGGCCACGTTGTAGGCGAATGCCCAGAACAGATTGGCCTTGATCGTGCGGAGGGTGCGCCGGGCCAGCCGGATGGCGTCCGCCGCCGCCCGCAGATCCCCACGTACCAGCGTCAGATCGGACGCGGCGATCGCCGCATCGGTGCCGGTGCCCATGGCTAGGCCCAGGTCGGCCTGGGCGAGGGCGGCCGCGTCGTTGACGCCGTCGCCGACCATCGCCACCACCCGGCCCAGGTGCTGGAGGCGTTCGACCTCGGCGACCTTGTCCTCGGGATGGACCTCGGCGATCACCTTCTCGATGCCCACCTCGGCCGCGACCGCACGGGCGGCAGCGGTGTTGTCGCCGGTCAGCAGTACCGGTGTCAGGCCGAGCCGCTTCAGGTCGGCCACCGCCTCGGCGCTGGTCGCCTTGACGGTGTCGGCGACCACCAGCGCACCGCGCATCTTCCCCTCCCAGGCGGCGAAGACGACCGTACGGCCCTCGCCCTCGGCCTCCTTCCGGGCCCGGACCAGCTCCTCGGGCAGTGCCTGGCCCTGCTCCTCCAGCCAAGCGGCGCGCCCCGCGCGCACCGTACGGCCCTCGACCTGCCCGGTGACACCCCGGCCCTGGGTGCTGGCGAAGCCGGTCACGTCAGGGAGTGAGCCGAGCTGCTCGCGCGCAGCGCTCGCGATGGCCGCGGCGATCGGGTGCTCGCTGGCGTGCTCAAGTCCGCCGGCCAGGCGCAGCACATCCTCCTCGTCCTCGCCGTCCGCCGGTACGACGTCGACCAGGCGCATGCGGCCCTCGGTGACGGTTCCGGTCTTGTCCAGCACGACGGTGTCGATCCGCCGGGTGGACTCCAGCACCTCCGGCCCGCGGATCAGCAGCCCGAGCTGCGCCCCGCGCCCGGTACCAACCATCAGCGCGGTGGGCGTCGCCAGCCCCAGCGCACACGGGCAGGCGATGATCACCACGGCGATGGCGGCCGTGAGGGCGGTCGCCGCCGAGGCCCCGGTCAGCAGCCACACCCCGAACGTGCCCGCCGCCAGCGCGATCACGACCGGCACGAACACCGCCGAGATCCGGTCCGCCAGCCGCTGCACCTCCGACTTGCCGGTCTGCGCCCGCTCCACCAGCGCGGCGATCTGCGCCAGCTTGGTGTCCGCGCCGATCCGCGTCGCCCGTACGACCAGCCGTCCGTGGCTGTTGACGGTTGCGCCGGTGACCTGCGAGCCCGGCTCGACCTCCACCGGCACGCTCTCGCCGGTCAGCAGCGACTCGTCCACCGCCGAGGCACCGTCGACGACCTCCCCGTCCGTGGCGATCTTCTCCCCGGGACGCACCACGAACAGGTCCCCGGCCGCCAACTCCTCGACAGGGATGCGTATTTCGGTGCCGCCGCGCAGCACGGCGACGTCCTTGGCGCCCAGGTCCATCAGCGCCCGGATCGCCTCCCCGGCCCGCCGCTTGGCCCGCGCCTCGAAGAACCTCCCGGCCAGCAGGAACGTCGTCAGCACGACGGCGACCTCCAGGTACAGGTGCTCCCCGCCGAGGGCCAGGGTGCCCGCGCTCCACAGATACGCGGCCAGCACACCCAGCGACACCAGAGTGTCCATGGTCGCCGAGCCGTGTCGCAGATTGAGCACCGCTGCCCGGTGGAACGGCCACGCCCCCCAGGCCACCACCGGCGTGGCCAGCGCGAGCGCGATCCACCCCCATCCGGCGAAGTGCAGCGCGGAGATCATCGATATGGCCACCACGGGCAGCCCGAGCAGTGCCGAGCCGATCAGGCGGCGCCTCAGTCCGGCGACGTGTGTCTGCTCGGCATCGCCAGGCCCGGCGTCTTTTGTCTCCGGCGCGCCGCTTCCCGCCGGCTCGGCGCCGTAGCCGATGGCCTCGACCGCGGAGACCAGCTCCGCCACCTCGACCGCCGGGTCCTCGCGGGTGACGTACGCGGTGGCGGTCGCCAGGTTCACCGTGGCGCTCACTCCGGGCAGCTTGCCCAGCCTCCGCTCGACCCGGGCGACACACGAGGCGCAGGTCATCCCGGAGATGGCCAGCTCTATGGGGCCGGTATCCGTCGTAGTGGACATCGTGGAGGTTCCTTCCCTGTTCATACTCGGCCGGCCGGGGTGATAACGGCGAAGCCCTGTCCCGCGGCGGGGCGCCAGCTCAGCTCGCCGGAGTAGAGGCGGCGCAGCACGTCGGGCGGCTGGTGGTAGCAGAAGAGCGATATCCCGGCGTCGACAATGGAGGGGGTGTCCAGGAACAGCGGCAGCTCGGCCAGGAGGTACCGCACTGCCCGCTCGACCTGCTCCGCATCTGGCCGCTGCCCGGCGGGCAGCTTCCCGGCCAGCACCCAGCCGGACGCCTCCCGGCATGCATCCCGGAACTCCACGTCCTCGGTGTACCGCCGCAGCCCGTGTTCGTGGAGCCGCCCGAACGCGGCGTTGCCCTCCAGCTCGGCCCAGCCCAGCACGCGCGCCCCGCGCTGGGTGACGCCGAGTGAACCCAGCGCCGCAGCGATCTTGTTGCGGGTGTACTGCCCCTGCCGACGCGCCTTCCACGCGGCCTTCTCCGGCGTGTACCCGAGCGCCTCGAACGTGAAGGCACTGGGCGCGTCCGGTACGAAGAAGTCCACTCGCTCAAAGCGGGCCAGCCCCCACGCCGCCAGGTCCCGGATCCGGTCGGTGGAGAAGTAGCTGTTGAACGGGCTGATCCCGAAACAGGCGTGCTCGCCCCGCTCCACGACGGCCGCGCACGCGGCGCTCAGCGGCTCCACCGTCATCGCCGGACAGCCGTCCCCTTGGTCCGTGCTCATGCCCGGACGTTAAAACCTTGCCCTTAGGGCAAGGTCAAGCCGACACTGGAGACACACCCCACGAACGGAGCCCCACCATGCTCACCGTCGGCCGCATCGCCGCCGCCTCCGGGCTCAGCCCCAAGGCCGTACGCCTCTACGAGGCCAACGGCCTCATCGACCCGCCCGAGCGCACCGCCGCCGGCTACCGCACCTACACCGACGACGCCGTCCCCGTCCTCGGCTTCATCCGCCAGGCCCAGGCCCTCGGCCTCAGCCTCAAGGAGATCAAGGACATCCTTGACCTCCAGCGCAGCGGCGAGCAGCCCTGCGGTCTCGTCACCGACCTCCTCGACAAGCACCTCGCCGACATCGACCGCCGCATCGCCGACCTTGAAGCCCTGCGTGCGACCCTCCAATATGCCCGCGCCCAGGCTGATCAGGCCGCAGGCCGCGGGGACAAGGCCCTGGTCTGCCGGATCATCGAGAACGCGACCCCAGCCGGCAGTTGACGATCCATGGATACCTGAATTCAGGAATCTATGTATCGTGGTGGTGTGCTGACCATTGCCACCGACATAGAGGTGCTGGCGCGATTCGGACGCGCCCTCGCCGACCCCATCCGCTGCCGCGTCCTGCTCGCCCTGCGCGAGGCCCCGGCATACCCCGCCGACCTCGCCGACAAGCTGCAAATCTCCCGCACCCGGCTGTCGAACCACCTGGCCTGCCTGCGCGACTGCGGCCTGGTCGTCACCGTCCCCGACGGCCGGCGCACCCGCTACGAACTGGCCGACGAACGCCTCGGACACGCCCTGGACGACCTCCGCACCGCCATGGTCGCCGTGGCGGCGGACCGCACCTGCGTGGACGCCGACGAGAAGGGCTGCTGCTGAATGACCGCGATATCCCTCGCCCCGGCCCGGCCCGCCGCGACGCACTCGCCCGCCGCATACGCCTGCTGGTCGCCGCGACGATCACCTACAACGTCGTCGAGGCCGTGGTCGCCCTCACCGCGGGCACCCTCGCCTCCTCCACCGCCCTGATCGGCTTCGGACTCGACTCCGTCATCGAGGTCTCCTCCGCCGCGGCCGTCGCCCGGCAGTTCTCCGCGCGCGACCACGCCGTCCGGGAAGCCCGGGAAAAGCGAACGTTGCGGATCATCGCCGTCTCCTTCTTCGCCCTCGCGCTCTACGTCACCGCCGACTCCGTACGCGCGCTGACCGGCACCGGCGAAGCCGACCACTCGGTGCCCGGCATCATCCTCGCCGCCCTCTCCCTGGCGGTCATGCCGTTCCTGTCCGCCGCCCAGCGCAAGGCCGGCCGCGAACTCGGCTCCGCCTCCGCCGTCGCCGACTCCCAACAGACCCTGCTGTGCACCTATCTCTCCGCCGTACTCCTGGCCGGCCTGCTGGCCAACCTGCTGTTCGGCTGGACCTGGGCCGACCCGATCGCCGCCCTGGTCATCGCCGCCATCGCTGTCAAAGAAGGCCGTGACGCCTGGCAGGGCAAGGGCTGCTGCGCGCCCGCCGTCGGTCACACGCCCACCGGAGCCGAACCGGACGTGTGCGGTTGCGCCCCGGGCTAACTCGCTACCGAGTCGGATGTCGCCGTGTTGACACACGGCCCGCTCGCCGTCAGCCTGCTGAACTCGCCCTTGCCCTGGGGTGAGTTGTTTAGGCCACCGGTGCTGCCATTGGCGTGCCGGAGCGCAGCGTTGTTCGCCGGTTCGGGGCCCGTGTGCGAGATGAGGGCGAGCAGCATCAGCGCCGCGCCAGCGCCAGGTCCTTGTGGAGGGAGCTCATTACGAGCTGCCGCGCCTGGGGGCTCCGTCCAGAAGGCGCGCATGAGCACCACTCCGTCGTCCTGCAGAGGGTCGGCGTCGTCGGCTGCCCGGCGCCGGCCGGGACCATGCGGGTGAAACGACCAGCGGACAGGCGGTCAACCGGCCGCGCTGTGCTTGGTCTCCGGCACCGGGGGCAGCCAGTGCACGGCGTTGTCGCGGAAGGATGCGTGAATGGGCACAAGGTCAGTGCCGCTCGTGTCGTCAAGGGCGGTGACGTTGATGCCGATCTCCGGGATGCCGCTGTCGATCGCCGCGACGCGGCTGCCGCAGGTCGGGCAGAAGCCGCGCTTCGCCTCGCCTTCGAAGGTCTCGTACCAGCGCGGCTCGCTCTCACCGGTCCAGGTGACCGTCTCGAATCCCACCCACCACATCACGGGGGTGCCGCCGAGCTTCTGGCAATGTCCACATTCACAGGTGTGGGGGAAGACTGCGGGGCCCTGGGCGGTGAAGCGGATGCGACCGCAGAGGCAGCCGCCGGTGCGATCCTCGGCTGGTTCGGTTCGCTGGGCTCCGGCGGCTGGGGTGGCGTTCATCAGGTGATCTCCCAGGTGTGATGGGCAAGTTGGGCAGATCAGTGTGCCATCGCTTCCACGACCGCCAGGACGCTGTTATCGGCTCCGGCCCGGCCGCGTGCGCCGATTACGGAGGCGTCACGGGGCGGGCACGAAACCGCGACTTAGGGCCGTCCGAGGGCGCGGACGGCCCATCCGGCGTCGTGCCAGGGGCACAGCGCCTGTCCGAACCTTCGGGGTGGTGTGCCGAACCCGACGAAGCGCCACTCGCCACTGCGGTGACCGACCTCGTCCCTCCCGATCTTGGCTGCTGTGCTACTAAAAGCGCGTGGGTTCGCAGATTCCCGGACACGGTGACGCCGGAACCGGATCGTGTGCGCCGCTCTGGCGTCGACGAGCGTGCGGGTTCGGGCTTGACCTTCGACCTGGGTCGAAGGTCTGCCGTCGAGGTGTGAGCACGATGCGGATCTCCCAGCTCGCCGAGCGCTCCGGCGTGCCGGCGACCACCCTGCGTTTCTACGAGGGCGCCGGGCTGCTGCCCGCCGATCGGACCCCGGCCGGCTACCGGGTGTACGGCGAGGACGCGGTCGAGCGGCTGGTGTTCATCGGCGCGGCCAAGCATCCGGGGCTGCCGCTGGAGGAGATCGGCGAGCTGCTCGGGGTGTGGGAGGCCGGCGCCTGCCGGGACGTGAAGGCCGACCTGCGGCCGCGGATCGCCGCCCGCCTGGCCGAGGCCGAATCTCGCGCGGCCGAGCTGGCCGCGTTCATGCACACTGCGCTGGAGCACCTGGACGCTCTGCCCGATCGCGCGAGCCCCTGTGATCCCGAGTGCGACTTCCTCGCCCCGTCGGCCACGGCCGCTCCGGGGACGCGGCCGGTGGACGTGATGCTCGCGCCCAGCCGCCAGGCCGCAGAGGCGGAGGGATGGCGCACGGCGCTGGTGGCCTGCTCCCTGACCGGCGACGGGCTGCACGAGCGGACCGTGCAGTGGCGCGAGGCGGTCGACGGCGCGGTGCGGACCGCGGTACCCGAGGGTCTGCGGCTGACGCTGCCGGTCGAGCGGACGGCGCGGGTGGCGGAGTTGGCGGCGGCCGAGCAGCAGTGCTGCCCGTTCTTCGACTTTCAGCTCCATCTCGACGGACCGCGCCTGCACCTGGAAGTCCGCGCGCCGGCCGACGGGGTCGGCCTGCTCACCGATCTGTTCGGGTCGGACGCCTGACCGCGTATCCCGTTCCTGCCCGTTACCCCTGCTCCGGAGAGTTCGCCCCGTGCTCGTCGCCCGCTCCATCGCTCTGTTCGCCGTCGCCGCCCTGTTCGAGATCGGGGGCGCTTGGCTGGTCTGGCAGGGCATCCGCGAGCACAAGGGCTGGATCTGGATCGGCGCCGGCGTCATCGCGCTCGGCGTATATGGGGTGGTGGCCACCCTCCAGAGCGACGAAAACTTCGGGCGCATCCTCGCCGCGTACGGGGTTTTCGTGGCCGGGTCGATCGCGTGGGGCATGGTGGCCGACGGCTACCAGCCCGACCGCTTCGACGTCATCGGCGCCCTGGTCTGCCTCGCCGGGATGGCGGTCATCATGTACGCCCCGCGCGGCCACTGACCTGCTGCGGAGCGGCTCAGGTCAGGGTCTGGGCGGCGTACAGCGCGCCGAGGGTCGCCGCGAGGGCGCCGAGCAGGAGCCGTAGCGCGGTCTCGGGAAGGTGGGGTTGGAAGCGGGCGCCGAGGTAGCCGCCGATCAGCCCGCCCAGCCCGCAGGCCAAGCCCAGCCACCAGTCGGGCGCGACGGGCCCGGGGCTCGCCAGGGCCAGCACGGCGTACGCGGCAGCCCCGGCGACGGAGGTGGTGAAGGTTGCGGCGAGGGTGGCCGGTGCGATGCGGGCCATGGGCATGCCGCGCGCGGCGAGCATCGGCCCGAGCAGGGAACCGCCCCCGATCCCGTAGATCCCGCCGACCACCCCGACCGTCAGGGCGAGGGCGGCGAGCGTGGGCGCCGACGGTTCGGCCGCGTCCGGCCGCCGCCGGGCGGGGCGCAGGGTGCGCAGGCACAGCCACGTGCCGAGCGGCAGCAGGAAGGCGGCAACCAGGATGCGGAAGACGTTGGGGCCGGGCAGGGCGAAGACGCGGATGGCGGCTCCGGCGATGACGCCGGGCAGCGTCCAGGCGACGAGGCGCCGGGCCAGTCCGCCGCGCAGAGCGCCGTCGCGGCGGTAGCGCCACAGCGCGCCTGGCCCGGCCACCACATTGAACAGCAGGTTCGTCGGTGTGACCGCCGGGCTCGGCACGCCGAGGACGCTGAGCTGAACCGGCAGGAGGAAGACCGCCCCGGACACGCCGACCGGAGCGGTCACCGTCGAGATGAGCAGGCCGGCCGCGAACCCGGCCCAGATCGTCCACTCCACCGTTGCCCCCGCCGCTCCGTGATCGCTCGGTCAGTATCGACGGGGCGGGTGGCGGGATCGTGATCCGGCAACGAGATGTTCACGAGCAGCAGGTGCAGCCCGGCTTGCAGCCGCACGCGTCTGCCTCGGCCGCGGTTGCCCCGACGGGGGCCGGAGTGTGGGCGGGGGGTGCGCAGCAGCCCTTGCCCTGCCACGCGTCGCGGCCTTCCTTCACCGCGATGACGGCGATGACGAGGGCGGCGATGGGGTCGGCCCAGGACCAGCCGAGGGTGGCGTTGAGGATCAGACCGACCAGCAGGACGGCGGAGAGGTAGGTGCACAGCAGGGTCTGCTTGGAGTCGGCGACCGCGCTGGCGGAGCCGAGTTCACGGCCGGCCTTGCGCTGGGCGGCGGAGAGGAACGGCATGATCGCCAGAGACAGGGCGGCTATGACGATGCCGGGGATGGAGCGGTCCGCCTCGCCGGTGCCGACCAGGGCCCGTACGGCGTCGATGGCGACGTAGGCGGCGAGGGCGAAGAAGGAGACGGCGATGATCCGCAGGGTGGTCTTCGCCCGGGCCTCGCGGACGGCGTGGTCGCGGGCGGAGAACTGCCAGGCGACTGCCGCGGCGGAGGACACCTCGATGACGGAGTCCAGACCGAACCCGATCAGCGCGGTCGAGGAGGCGATCGTCCCGGCGGTGATCGCGACGACCGCCTCGATCACGTTGTAGGTGATGGTCGCGGTGACCAGCAGCCGTATGCGCTTGGCCAGGGCGTCGCGGCGGGCCGGGGACGGGCCCAGGGATATCGCGGCCATCTCAGCAGCAGTCCTTCGTAGCCGCGTCCGGGCAGGTCTTGTCTGACTCGACCGCGACCACCGCAGCGAGCAGGTGGTCCAGGGCGTGGCCGAGGCGTTCGTCGGCGAGTTCGTAGCGGGTACGACGGCCGTCGGGCACGGTGACGACGAGCCCGCAGTCGCGCAGGCAGGCCAGGTGGTTGGACAGCCGGGTCCGGGAGACGCCGAGGATGTCGGCTAGATCGGAGGGGTAGGCCGGCGCCTCGCGCAGCGCGAGGAGGATCCGGCAGCGGATCGGGTCGGCGAGCGCGCGGCCGAACCGCGCCAGCACCTCGATGTCGGGAGCAAGAGTCAGCACAGTCAGGAGAATACACAGAACTCTGAATTCAGAAACCCATGAACTCACGGTTCGCCTGGTCCGCACGGCGAATGCCCGCGCGATCCTGGAGGAGTGAACATCGAACTCCTGGTCGTACCGGACTGTCCCCACGAGAAGCCCGCCGCCGAACAGCTGCGTCACACGCTGGATGATCTCGGCCTGCACGGGGTCGCGTTCGCCACCCGCGTGATCAGCGATCAAGCGCAGGCTGAGGAGGTCGGCTTCGCCGGCTCCCCGACCCTCCTCATCGAGGGCCGCGACCCGTTCGCCGAGCCCTCGCATCCCGTCGGGCTGACGTGCCGGATGTACCGGACCGCGAAGGGGCTGGCTGGCCTGCCGGACCCCGGCCGGCTGCGGCAGGCGCTGGCTGCCGCGAGCACGGACTAGCCGGACCGCTGACCCGCTTCTCGTCCCTGTTGCAGGCGCCCGCGGGGCCGCGTGGGGCTTGCCCGGCGAAGCGGGGCGGGTTCTGCCGGGGACGGGGTGTAGCGAGACCCGGGGCGGCGACCGGGTGGAGGTCAGTCGTGGGGCGGCAGCGCGCCGAGCTGGTGATCGGCGACGCTGAGGGCTTCCTCGACCAGGTTGCGCAGGTGGCCGTGGCGCAGGGCGTAGATCACTCGGCGGCCGTCCTTGCGGGTGGCGACCAGTCCGGCCAGGCGGAGCCGGGCCAGGTGTTGGCTGACCGATGGGCGGGCCGCGCCGCACGCTTCGGCCAGCGTGGTCACATCCGCCTCGCCTTCGCCGAGCCGGCGCAGCAGGGTCAGGCGGGTGCGGTCGGCGAGTAGCCCGAGCACTTCCACCGCCACGTCGAGTCGTTCGCCGTCGTCTGGCTCTTGCGAACGATGAGTACCTGACAAGTGCATGCGTGCATTCATGCGCACATAATGCGAGACTGGATCGCGGGTGTCCAGCCAGCCCGCCCCTTGCCCCCGACCCGGAAGGCTCTGAGCCCGTGAGCGACCACGACCCCACCCACGAGCCGCACGCCTCCGCCGAGCACCACCACGATCACGACGGGCATGGCCACGGTCACGAACACGGCGGCCACGGGCATGACCACGGGCATGGGGTTTCCCGCTGGTCGAGACTGCGGCACCAGGTCGGCCACGCCTTCGCTCCGCATTCTCACGAGGCGGCGGACAAGGTCGACTCGGCGATGGAGTCGTCGGCGGAGGGCATGCGCACGCTGTGGATCTCGCTGGGCGTTCTCGGTGTCACCACCGTGCTCCAGACTTTGGTGTTCGCCCTGTCCGGGTCGGTCGCGCTGTTGGGTGACACGATCCATAACGGCGCCGACGCGCTGACCGCGGTGCCGCTGGGCATCGCCTTCGTCATCGGGCGGCGGGCGGCGACCCGCCGCTTCACCTACGGTTTCGGGCGGGCCGAGGATCTGGCGGGCATCGCGATCCTGCTCACCATCACCGCGTCCTCCGCGCTGGCGGCGTACACCGCCGTCGACCGGCTGCTGAACCCGCAGGAGATCACCCACCTGCCGTGGGTCGCTGCCGCCGCGGTCGTCGGCTTCATCGGCAACGAGTGGGTAGCCCGCTACCGCATCCGTACCGGGCGCAAGATCGGCTCGGCTGCCCTGGTCGCCGACGGGCTGCACGCCCGCACCGACGGCTTCACCTCCCTCGCTGTCCTGCTCGGCGCCGGCGGGGTCGCCCTCGGCTGGCAGCTGGCGGACCCAATCGTCGGCCTCCTGATCACCATCGCGATCCTCATGGTGCTCAAGGACGCGGCGAAGGAGGTCTTCCGCCGTCTGATGGACGCGGTCGACCCCGCCCTCGTCGACAGCGCCGAGACCGCCCTGCGGTCGGTGCCCGGGGTGAGCCGGGTCGGCGAGGTGCGGATGCGGTGGATCGGCCACCAGCTGCGGGCCGAGGCCACCATCACCGTCGACGGCTCCCTCAGCCTGCGCTCCGCCCATCAGGTCGCGGTGGAGGCCGAGCACGCGCTGCTGCACGCCGTCCCCCGGCTGACCGCCGCGCTGATCCATGCCGACCCCACCCGCGCCGGCGATCAGGACCCGCACGCCGCCCTCGCCCACCACCACTCCTGACCAGCAGCGACCGGAAGCGCCGGAGCGCGTTGGCGGGAACGACAACGGTCATCACTGCAGCCTTTGGATCTTCGCGCGATCTGCGCTTCACTTCCGGACGCGAGCCCGCTTCGGGCCCCGGGGAGGACCACCGTCATGAGCACCACCCACGATCAGGACCACGGCAGCGGGCACGGCGGCCACGCCCACGGGGTGGCCGCGGACGCGGACCGCCGGTGGCTGACCCTCGCCCTGGTGATGATCGCCGTCTTCATGTGCGCCGAGGTCGTCGTCGGTGTGGTGGCCAACTCGCTGGCGTTGATCTCGGACGCCGCGCACATGCTCACCGATGTCGCCTCGATCGTGCTGGCCCTGGTCGCGATGCGGCTGGCCGCCCGCCCGGCCAAGGGCTCCTACACCTACGGCCTCAAGCGTGTGGAGATCCTGTCCGCGCAGGCCAACGGGCTGACCTTGCTGCTGTTGTCGGTGTGGCTGGCCTACGAGGCGATCCACCGGCTGATCTCCCCGCCGCAGGTCACCGGCGGCCTCGTCCTGGCCACGGCCCTGGTCGGGGTGGCGGTCAATCTGGTGGCGACGTGGGCGATTTCCAAGGCCAACCGGACCTCGCTGAACGTCCAGGGCGCCTACCAGCACATCCTGACCGACCTGTTCGGGTTCGTCGCCACCGCGATCGCCGGCGCCGTGGTGCTGTTCACCGGCTTCGCCCGCGCGGACGCGATCGCCTCCCTGCTGGTGGTCGCCCTGATGCTCAAGGCCGGCTACGGCCTGGTCCGCGACTCGGGCCGCATCTTCCTGGAGGCAGCCCCCACCGGCACCGACCCCGACGCCCTGGGCGACCTCCTGGCCGCCCAGAACGGGGTGGTCGAGCTCCACGATCTGCACATCTGGACGATCACCTCCGGCCAGAGCGCCCTGTCCGCCCACGTCCTGGTGGAACCGGGCGAGGACTGCCACGCGGTACGCCGGGACCTGGAACAACTCCTGGCCACCGGCCCCGGCATCACCCACACCACGCTGCAGGTCGACCACGCCCCCGAGCAGCTGCTCACCCTGCACTCCGCCGAACCGGACGCGGACGGGGCGCACTGCGACGACGCCCACGGCCCCGGCCACCGCCCCGGCCCCCACGAGCACTGATCCGAAGGCCGCTCGCCCCGGAGGCCGCGGTCCGGCTCCGGGGCGAGCGGACTGTGTCAGGCGGGAAGCGGCTGGGGAACCGGCGCCGCGAGTCGGCCGGTGCGGGACAGCGCACGGACGGCTGCCGCGCACAGCGCGCCGGTGGCGGCCAGCCCCGCCCAGACGAGCCATCCGGCGTGGTGGCGGTGGGCGAAGTCCCACAACGCGCCGGTGGCGAGGTTCCCCAGGGTGATACCGAGGCCGGAGACGGTGTTGTAGAGGCCGTAGTGGGTGGCGACCAGCCGCCCCCCGGCCAGGGAGATGACGGTGTCCATCTCGAAGGGGTAGACCACCGCGCTGCCGGCCGCCAGCAGCACCACCGCCACCACGAGCGCCCCCAGCACCACCATCTTCCCCGCCTGTGAGGGCACGAGCGCCAGGGGCGCGAAGGCCAGCCCCATCGCGGCCAGGCCCCGCACCAGGGCCTGATCAGGGCTCCAGCGGCGGTTCGCCCAGCCGGTCAGGCGCAGTTGCCCCATCACGGCCACCGCCGCGGAGACCACGAACAGGGCACTGGTGGCCTTGGTGCCGTTGCTGCCGAGCGCGTCGTCGGCGGCCAAGGGCAGCGCGAGGTAGACCTGGAAGGTCAGGACGTAGGAGCCGATCATCGCCAGCGAGAACAGCAGGAACGGCCGGTTGGCCACGACCGTGCGCCACTGGGCCAGCACCCCGCCCTCCTCTCGCCCGGCAGCGCCGTTCTGCCGGGCGGACGCGGGCAGGGCCCGCCATTGCAAGATGGTCAGCGCGGCAAAGATCGCGGCGGCCACGGTGCACACCGCGCGGAAGTCGGCGGCCAGCAGGGCGAGTCCGACCAGCGGGCCGAGGAGCATGCCGGCCTGGTAGTAGACGTTGAAGGTGGCGAACGCGTCGACCCGGCGTTCGCCGGCTTCGGCGGCGAGGTAGGCGCGGACCGCGGGGTTGAACAGGGCGCCGGCGAAGCCGGTTGCCGCCGAGGCGATGATCAGCGCGGGGACGTTGTCGACCCAGCCCAGCAGGGCGAATCCGGCGGTACGCAGCAGGCATCCGGCGATGATGGGGGCTTTGTAGCCGTAGCGGTCGGCGATGGTGCCGCCGATGAGGAACATGCCCTGCTGGGAGAGGTTGCGTACGCCCAGGACCAGACCGACCGTCCAGGCGGCGAGGCCGAGGTCGCCGGTGAGGTGGGCGGCGAGGTAGGGCATGAGCATGTAGAAGGCGAGGTTGATGGCGAACTGGTTGGCCATCAGCAGCCGTACGACCGGGGGGAAGGAGGCGGTGGCGGCCCACAGGGTCTTCATCGGGCGGCCTCCGCCAGGGTGCAGGCGGCAGCGTCCGGGCCGAGCGCGGCGGTGCCGGCGAGGGGGTCGGTGACGGTGGTGCACCGCGTCCAGCGGGTGACGGTGCGCTCGCCAGGGAAGCTGATCTCCTCGGGGGCGTCTGGGGGCTGGTGGCCGAGCAGGTGGTGTTCGCGGCAGTACGTGTCGTCGAAGACGGTCGTGGTGTAGCGCTGGGGGCCGTCGGGGAAGACCGCCGCGATCCTCGCTTCGGCGGGCAGCTGTCCGGCGAGCCAGCGGGCGGCGAGGGCGACCGCCCCCACGCTCCAGCCGCCGGTGGCGTAGTGGGCCCTGGCCAGGGCGCGGGCCGCCCACACCGCCTCGGGGGCGGCGACCCAGTGGACTTCGTCGAACAGCGTGTAGTCGACGTTGCGGGGATAGATGCTGCTGCCCAGCCCCCGCATCAGGCGCGGCGCGGCGGGCTGCCCGAAGATCGTCGAGCCGGTCGTGTCGACCCCCACCACCGTCAGGTCGGGGAAGTAGCCGCGCAGCACGGAGGCGATCCCGGCCGAGTGGCCGCCCGTTCCCACGCTGACAACCAGGGCGTCGATCCGGCCGAGCTGGGCGATGAGTTCGTGGGCCAGGGGTCGGTAGGCGGCCACGTTGTCCGGGTTGTGGTACTGGTCGGGGCACCAGGCGTCCGAGCGGGCGGCGAGGAGTTCACCGACCCGTTCGCGGCGGGCCTGCTGCCAGCCGCCGGTGGGGTGCGGCTGTGTCACGGTCTGCACGTCGGCTCCATAGGCGGTGAGCAGGCCCGTCATCATCGGCTCCATGCCCGGGTCGGTGACCACGGTGACCGGGTGCCCGAAGGTGACCCCGGCCAGGGCCAGGCCCAGGCCGAGCGTGCCGGAGGTCGACTCCACGATGGGCGCCCCGGGCAGCAGGTCCCCGCGCTCGCGGGCGCGGGCCACCATGTACAGGGCGGTGCGGTCCTTGATCCCGCCGGGGTTGTGGCCTTCGAGTTTCGCCCAGAAGCCGCGGCCCGAAGCAGCGAATGGCTCGCCGACCCACAGCAGAGGGGTGTCACCGACCAGACCGGCCGGGGTGTGCGAGGGCAGGGATGTGGCGGCCAGCAGCCGGGCCGGGGCAGGGGGAAGTACGGGCAGGAGCGAAGAGTTCATGGCGCAGGTCTCCCGCAGCCGTGCCCCCTGCCAGGAGGCGTGGCCGCATCGGTTGAGCGGGCAGGCGGACGCTTCAGATCGCACGGCACCACGCCGACTCCGGGAGCGGAACGGCTCCCCGTTGGCCAGTGCGGTGCGCCGCCTGGTCTAGGTCCGCCACACCCCGAGCGCAGCGCGCCTGCGGCCCGGAGCTCCACCCTCGCCGGGCCCCGCCCGGGGCGGGGCGGCCATCACCATCTCCAGCAGTGACGCTTCCACCGGCGAGAGCGCCAGCGCGGTGCAGACGGCCATCGGAGCGGCCGGGGCAGTGACCCGCTGGGCCGCGACGGCAGGGGTGTCCTCCCCGGAGCACTCCACCGTCGGGTGCGACGGCAGCCGGGAGCCTTCCGCAGAGGCATTCGCTGCCGACAGGGCGTGGGCAGCGGTGGTGATCGGCACGGTGTCCGCGCGGGCGCTCCCGGTGAGCTGGGGGCCGTGCGCGCAGCCGAGCAGGTGAACGAGCCCGAGCAGGACCACGGCGATCACCGATGCCAGGGGCCGTCCGCGCTGTGCGCTCCGGGGCAACACCCACACCGACATGTCACATACGGTACGCGATCAGTCACGTAAAGTGCCGATAAGGGTGGAGGCAGCCCACCCGGCCGGGGTTACCAGCGCCGCCTACGATGAGCGCGTGAGCCGTGTCCGCTTCCCTTCGGCGCCGGAGCCCGCCTGGCGGGTGAAGGTGCTACTGGTGCTGGCCGTACTCGTCGGCCTGCTGGGCATGCACGGTCTCGCGTCCGCCAGCATGGCACCCGCGGCTGCCGCGCCCATGCCCGCTCACGCACCAGCAGCCGTCCCGGCTGACGACTGTGGATGCCACGATCAGGCCCATGGTCCGGCCGGAGGCCACGGCCATCACGCCGACGCGCTCTGTGTCGCCGCCGGCACGAGCCACGGCCCGGCCCTTCCTGTCCTGACACAAGTGGCCGTCGAGCCGACCGCGCCCCACGGGGTGCCGCAGCACCAGCGCGGACACGCCTTCGACGGCGGCCGGGCCCCGCCCTCCTTGAGCGAACTGCAGCTCCTGCGCATTTAGGCGCGCCCGCCCGGCACCGCCCTTACGGCGACCGCCGCGCTCCGGCATGCCCATCCGATGCTTCACCACAGGAGTTGCACCGCCATGACCACACACCGTTCCACCCTCCGCCGGGCCGCCGCCGTGACGGCCGCCGCCACCGTGGCCCTCGTCCTCGCCGCCTGCGGCAGCAGTGACACCGGCACCTCCGGCAGCGGCACGACGACCCCGCCCGCCTCCGCCTCGGCGTCGACCGGGGCGCACAACGCCGCCGACGTCGCCTTCGCCACCCAGATGATCCAGCACCACCGCCAGGCCATCGCGATGGCCGACCTGGCCGCCACCCGGGCCGCCAACAGCGACGTCAAGACCCTGGCCACGAAGATCAAGAACGCGCAGGACCCGGAGATCACCACCATGTCCGGCTGGCTCAAGACGTGGGGCGAGAAGGTCCCCGACGCCATGGGCGGCATGGACCACGGCATGGACCACGGGAACGCCTCGCCCATGCCCGGCATGATGACCACCCAGCAGATGGACGAGCTGAAAGACGCATCCGGCAAAGCCTTCGACACCGCGTTCCTGACCATGATGGTCGGGCACCACCAGGGCGCGATCGAGATGGCGAAGACGGAGAAGAGCAACGGCGTCTACGGCCCGGCCAAGGCCCTCGCCGACGACGTGATCACCGCGCAGAGCGCGGAGATCACCCAGATGAACAAGATGCTCGGCACGAGCTGACCCAGCCGGACGGGGACGGCACCTGAGAGACGTCGCCCCGTCCGAGACGCTTCAGCAGGTCGGCCTGGACCGGCTCCCCGTTCGCCGGGTGCGGCGAACGGGGAGCCGGTCCTCGTCCTACAAGCCGAAGGCGCCGCCTTCGATGAGGATGAGCAGGCCGATGCCGATGAGGACGACGGGGAGCAGGATGTGGCCCCAGCGGGCCAGGGCCTTGGCGATGACGGGTCGGGTGGCGAAGAACTTGCCCGCGAAGATCCACACGGCGAGCAGGATCAGGAACACCACGGCGTAGACGCTCATGCCGCCGACGCCGGCGGTGGCGAACACCGGGACGTAGACGCCGATGTTGTCGCCGCCGTTGGCGAAGGTCACCGCGGCGACCTCCAGGATCTTGGGCCCGCCCTCCTTGGCCGCACTCTCCTCGTCCCCGCCGTCGCGGTGGTTCTGCCACGCCTGCCAGGCGGCCTTAAGGCCCAGGATCAGCGGCAGCAGACCGAGGTAGGGGATGGCCGACTCGGGCAAGAACGTGGCGCCGAACGCGGCGGCCACCGCCACACCGAGGATGGCCGCGAAGCCAAGACACTGCCCCGTCGCGATGTTGCGGGTGGAGCCCTTGTGCCCGGCGCCCTGCGCGAAGAACAGCGCGAGGACCAGGATGTCGTCGATGTTCGTCACCGCGAACAGACCGGCCGCCTGCCCGATGATCCCCAGATCCACTGGCTGTCCCACCCCGTACCCTCGCACCGACGCAACCGGCGCGACCCTACTTCAGCGGGCCCGGCCGCCAGGGCCCGGCCCTACCTCACGCAGAAGTTGCTCAGCGCTGTCCGCCACCGGGCCCCACACGCTGACGGCCGTGCTCGGCGGTGTTCCAGGTGGCGATGGAGGCGGTGGCCAGTGCGGCGCCGAGGAGGGCTCCGGCGAGGGTGTCGGTGGGCCAGTGCACGCCGAGGAACATGCGGGTGAAGCAGACCCCGGCGACCGAGACCGCTGCAACGGCGACGGCGAGGCACCACAGGCCGGCGCGGAGACCGGCTCGCCGGGCGAGCCAGAGGAGCAGGACGCAGCTGGCGGCGGCCGTCATGGCGTGGCCGGAGGGCATGGCGTTGAAGCTGGCGGAGTCGACGGGGTGTTCCCACACCGGCCGGTCGCGGCCGACGGCCCAGCGCAGTACGGACCGGATGCCGGATTCGACGGCGGAGGTCGCGGCGATCCACAGTGCGAGGAGCCGCCGGCCGTGCCGCCACAGGACGATCACCCCCACGGTGAGCAGGGCCCTCATGGTCCAGGGGTCCCAGATCCAGTCGGTCAGGATGCGGTTGGCATGCGTACACGCGGGGTGTTCCAGCGCCAGGACGTGCAGGCGCGAGGCCAGTCGGTGGTCCGCGCGGAGCAGCGGCGGCCAGCCGGCGGCGACCAGGGCGATGACGGTGGCCGCGGCGGCGGTCAGGATCAGTGCGGCCTTCCCGTTCGGCTCGGCCCACCAGTGGGCTGCGCGACTTCTGCCGGGTGCCTTCGCTGCGCGGGGAGTTGGAGTGTCGGTGCCGGCCATCGGGTGGCCTCCTCGAAGAAACCAGCGGGTCACGTGTGGCGCCCGGTTATGGCAGTCGCCGTGTGGTGAAGACGCCCACAGACAACGTATGCCGATATCGTGCGCCGATACCTCCTTGGCCCTCACACTGGTGCAGGGGGAATCGGCTCCTGTGGCTGGGCGCCTTCCCGCGTTGTTGCGCGCCCTGGGGAGGGTGCCGCGCCGATGAGCAGGGGGATGTATGACGCAGTCGCTTTCACCACAACATGGCGCCCGGGACCGGGCCGCGTCCGACCGGCCGGGTGGCCCGGTGGTGGTGATCGGTGCCGGGCCGTACGGGTTGTCGGTGGCTGCGCATCTGCGCGCCGCAGGAGTGCGCGTGCGGGTCTTCGGGGAGGTCATGGGCAGTTGGCGGCATGCGATGGCCACCGGCATGTTCTTGAAGTCGACTCCTGCCGCGACCGATCTGTCCGCACCGCAGCCGGGCGGGGGGCTGGCGGACTTCTGCCGGGCGACGGGCGAGTCGGAGCTGACCGAGCTGACCCCGATCCCGTGCGAGGTGTTCGTACGGTATGGCATGTGGTTCGCCGACCGGTACGTCGGCGCGGTCGACGCGGCACGGGTGATGTCGGTGCAGTCCACGGGTGCCGGTTTCACCGTCGGGCTGGAGGACGGGGAGGTAGTGGAGGCCACAGCCGTGGTGGTCGCCACCGGCCTCGGCGCGTTCGCGCACATCCCCGGCGGGCTGCGTTCTCTGGTGCCCGCCGGTCCGGGCCCGGAGGCGGTGGTGTCCCACACGAGCCAGCACACCGACCTGTCCCGCTACGCCGGACGGCGGGTCGCGGTCATCGGCGGCGGCCAGTCCGCCCTGGAGAGTGCCGCGCTGCTCCACGAGGCCGGCGCACAAGCACAGGTGGTGGTGCGCACGCACCGGGTGCTGTGGGGCGGTACTCCGGCGCTCCGGCGGCCGGTACTGCAGCGGCTGGCGCACCCTTACTCGCCGCTGGGTGCGGGCTGGGCGCTGGCCGGGGTGTGCCGTGCTCCCGGTGCGGTGCGGGGGCTGCCGGCCTCTGCCCGGCTGTGGCTCTTCCGCCGTGCGCTGGGCCCGTCGGGAGGATGGTGGCTGCGTGACCGCGTCGAAGGAGCCGTGCCCGTGCACACTTCACGGCACATCGAACACGCACAACTGCATGGCGCCGAGGTGCAGTTGCGTCTCGCTGGCGAGGGCGATGGCCCGGCGGAGCTCACCGTCGACCATGTCCTGGCCGCCACCGGCTACCGCCTCGACGTCGACGCCCTCGACTTCCTGACTCCGCCCCTGCGCCAGGCGGTGGCCCGCGTGCCCGGTGCCAAGGCCCCCCAGCTGTCCGGCGCGTTCGAGACGAGTGCGCCGGGCCTGTACGCCACCGGCTCCCTGGCCGCGCCGATGTTCGGCCCCATGCTGCGTTTCGTCGCAGGCACCGAATTCGCTGCCCGCCGCATCACCAGGCGCCTGGCACGCCAGTCGGCCGAACGCTGACCAGCCGCAGCTGGGGCCCCTGCGAACGTAGGTGGGGGCCTCGGGCCGCGCTGTGCTTGACGTCTCCGCAAGTGGTGCGGCCGATGAGGGGCGTATGGACATCGGTGCGTCATCCTGCCCTGCCGTATGGCCCCCGCCGCCGGCTTGTGCCAGCTGCTGGGCACCAAAATCCGGCGCACCCGGCCGCCGCCGGCGGACAGCGGACCCTTTAGACTCGACCACCGATATCGGTTTCGTCACTGCCCGGCGGGCAGGGAGGTGGATGGGATGCGGGAGTTCCAGCGAGGCGCGGTGCGGCTGCACATCCTGCATCACGCGGCCGAAGAGGAGATCCACGGCGCCTGGATGACGCAGGAACTGGCCAGTCACGGCTACCAGATCAGCCCCGGCACGATGTATCCGACGCTGCACCGGCTGGAGGCCGACGGGCTGCTGGTCTCCGAGCAGCGGGTGGTCGATGGCCGCACCCGGCGGGTGTACTGGGCCACCGAAGCAGGGAAACAGGCGTTGGCCGATGACCGCCGGGCGCTCAAGGAGCTGGCCCGGGAGGTCCTCACTGGCGACGCCGACGGCTGAGGCCACGCTTGCGGTCACCGCTGGTCCACACCGTCCGGCAGGCTGGCGGGAGCGCAGCGCAGCCGGGCGTCCACGGAACAGACGCCCGCGCCGACGATCAGCAGGAACAGACTGCCGCAGAGCTGGGCGAGGTCGGTGCGGGACTCGTGGATGAAGTCCCACCAGCCCGACTCGCCCTTGAACAGCGGCGCGTTGCCCCACAGGATGGGCAGCTTGGTGATCAGCAGGGCGCCGAGCATGTCGATCACCATCGGTACGACGGCGAGCCGGGTCAGCAGCCCGGCCAGGATCAGCAGCCCGCACACGATCTCGAAGACGCCGTCCAACGGGCCGAAGAACCCCGGGAGGGGGATGTTCGCCTTGTCGAACCGGCCCGTACCGAGTGCGTCGGGGCGCAGGAACTTCAAGATGCCCTCGCAGAGGAACACCAGGCCGACGTAGAGACGGATCAGGATGACCGCTGCGGGAGCGGTGGTCGAGGTCAGCCGGGTCGGCCAGGTACTGAGCTGCGTCATGTCGTGGTGCCCCTCTTGCTGACGGAGATATATCGGACGCCGATATCGTCCCGCGAGGCAGCTCGGCCCAGCCGGATATGTGGCTGTCCGGCAGCGGGCGCGTCGCGAGGTCCTACAACTGCCGGCGCGTGATGAGCGTGCGGCGGATGCCATAGGCAGCGACGCCGACGGCCAGGACGGCGGCGCCGGAGATCACCGAGGCCAGGGGGAGGGCGAAGGCCAGGACCAGGCAGCCGGCCAGCCCGACGACGGGGATGATCCGTGCAGGGCGGCCCTCGGCCGGGGTCAGGGTCCAGGCGGAGGCGTTGGCGATGGCGTAGTAGGCCAGCACGCCGAAGGACGAGAAGCCGATCGCCCCGCGCACGTCGGTGCTCGCCGCGAGTACGGCCACCACGGCGCCGACCACGAGTTCGGCGCGGTGGGGCACCTTGAACTTCGGGTGCACGGCGGCCAGGACGTGGGGCAGGTGCCGGTCGCGGGCCATGGCCAGGGTGGTGCGGGAGATGCCCAGGATCAGGGCCAGGAGCGAGCCGAGTGCGGCGAGCGCCGCGCCGGCGCGGACGACTGGCGCCAGCCAGTCCACCCCGGCAGCGCGCACGGCGTCCGACAGCGGTGCGGTCGCGTCTGCCAGGTTCTCGGGGCCGAGCACGGTCAGGACGGTGACGGCGACGACGGCGTAGACGATGAGGGTGATGCCGAGCGCGAGCGGGATGGCCCGGGGGATGGTGCGGCCTGGATCGCGGACCTCCTCGCCGAGGGTGGCGATGCGCGCGTATCCGGCGAACGCGAAGAACAGCAGCCCCGCGGCCTGGAGTACCCCTCCGAAGGTGGCGTCCGAGCCGATGTCCAGCCGGGCGGCATCCGTGTTGCCGGAGGTGAGCGCGGCGACGACCACGGCGGCCAGGACCGCCAGGACGACCGCGACGATCGCGCGGGTGAGCCAGGCGGACTTCTGCACCCCGGCATAGTTGACCGCGGTCAGCGCCACCACCGCCGCGACGGCGACCGCGTGGGCCTGACCGGGCCAGACGTAGGAGCCCACCGTCAGCGCCATCGCCGCGCAGGAAGCGGTCTTGCCGACGACGAAGGCCCACCCGGCGAGGTAGCCCCAGAAGTCACCCAGGCGCTCACGGCCGTAGACGTAGGTGCCGCCGGACGCCGGGTAGCGGGCGGCCAGGCGCGCGGAGGACGTCGCGTTGCAGTAGGCGACGACCGCGGCCAGGGCCAGACCCAGCAGCAGTCCGGAGCCGGCGGCGTGCGCCGCCGGGGCGAGGGCGGCGAAGATCCCGGCACCGATCATCGAGCCGAGGCCGATCACCACCGCGTCGGACACCCCCAGCCGCCGCTGCAACTCCTGCGGCGCCCCCACGGCGGTCGACGGCTCGCTCATAGCCCCAGCTCCTCGGTGCGCAGATCCTGCCCGGCATGATATCGAACCCCGATATCGGTATCGGACAGGATACCTGCGCCTGCGCGCGAGCAGGCCGGGCCCGTGCTCGTCCCGGGTGCCTGAGCCCTCATCGAGTTCCGATATCGTTCCCCGACATGGCGTTGGGGTGAACTCCGCGCGTCCGGCAGAAAGGCACGACGTGACGTCTCGCAGCAGGATCGTGGGCGGCCAGATCCTCCTGGCCGCCCTGGTGGTCCTGGGCCTGGCAGCCCGGAGTGCAACGCTGACCAGCGCGGACATCTCCCTCAACGAGCACGTGGCCGCCTGGCGTGACCCGGCGCTGACCACTCTGGCCAAGGCGGCCACTTTCGCCGCGCAGGCCGCCGTCGGCGTGGCCGCGGCCCTGCTCCTCCCGGCCGTGCTGTGGCTGCTGCGCCGCAGGCAGGACGCGGTGCGCGTGCTGTTCACCCTCGGCGGGGCGATGGCCATCGGCTACGCCGTCAAGATCGCGGTCTCCGAAAAGCGGCCCCCGCAGCGGCTGTGGGTCATCGCCCCGGACAGCGTGCAGAGCTTCCCCAGCGGACACACCACCATCGCTGTCGCCCTCGCCGTCAGCCTGGTCCTGCTCGTCGGTAGCTCTCTGCGGCTGCCCGCGATCCTCGTCGGCATGGCGTTTGCCGCCACCGTGGCGGGCGCCCGCGTCTACCTGGGTGTGCACTACCTGCCCGACGTGATCGGCGGCCTGCTCGCCGCGACCAGCGCCGCACTCCTCGTCTCCGGGGTGATGCAACTCCCCGTCGCCCGGCGCCACCTGGACACGCTGGAGCGCGGCGGCCCCGCCCACGCGGCACACGCGAACGGGTCCCACATCTCCGTCCGCTCGGCGGTCCAGCGATGACGGGGCACGAGCAGGACCCCGCACTGGCGGAAATCCAGCGCGAGCACTGGCAGGACACGTACGCCGCCCATCCGGGCATGTACGGCGAACAGCCCTCCGCCCCTGCCGTCCACGCCGCCGAGGTGTTCCGGGCCGCCGGGGCGAGGGACGTACTGGAGCTCGGGGCCGGACACGGCCGCGACGCCCTGCACTTCGCCCGCCAGGGCTTCACCGTCCAGGCCGCCGACTTCAGCCCCACCGGCCTGACCCAGCTCCGCAGCGCCGCCCAGAGCATGGGACTCGGCGGGCAGGTCACCACCCTGGAGCACGACGTACGCGAGCCCCTCCCGCTTCCGGACGCCTCGCTCGACGCGGTGTTCGCGCACATGCTGCTGTGCATGGCCCTCTCGACCAAGGAGATCCAAGCCCTCGCCGGTGAGGTCCGCCGGGTGCTGCGGCCGGGCGGCACCTTCCTCTACACCGTCCGCCACACCGGCGACGCCCATTACGGCAACGGTGTCGCTCACGGGGACGGCATCTTCGAGCACGGTGGCTTCGCCGTGCATTTCTTCGACCGCGGCCTCGTCGACGCCCTCGCCGACGGCTGGGACCTGCGGGAGGCCCACGCTTTCGAGGAGGGTGAGTTGCCCCGGCGCTTGTGGCGGGTCACCCAGAGCCTGCCCCGGTAGGTGGCCGGGACAGGCTGCTCGTTCAGCGGGCGTCGGGCCGGTGCTCGGTGATCCAGCGGGCGGCGAGCAGGCCCGAGGCGGCGGTGAGGACTGCCGCGGCGATGACGGTGGAGTTCAGGCCGAGCCAGTCAGCGAGCACACCGGCCACGAGAGCGCCGGCGGCGTAGCCGATGTCGCGCCAGAACCGGTACGTCCCCAGGGCATTGGCTCGCCAGGCGGGGTGGGCGTGATCGGAGATGGAGGCGATGAGGGCCGGGTAGACCATGGCCGTGCCGAAACCGAGGAAGACCGCGGAGATGATGCCCGCGAGCAGGGGCCGGTCGAGGAGCACGAGAGCGAGGACGAAGCCTACGGACTGGACGAGCATGCCGTAGACGATCAGGGGTTTGCGGCCGATGCGGTCGGCGAGGTGCCCGGTGGGGATCTGCCCGAGCCCCCACAGGATCGGGTAAAGACCCTTGATGAGTCCGACAGCGGCGAGCCCCAGGCCGTGGTCGGTGAAGAGCAGGGGGAAGACGCCCCAGGTCAGTCCGTCGTTGAGGTTGTTGATCAGCCCGGCCTGGCTGGCGCCGCGCAGGGAACGGTGACGCCATGAGGTGCGGACGAAGGTGGCCTTGAGACCGGTGTCCTCGCCGGTGGGCAGCGGCTTGGTGTGGTTCGCCAGTTCCAGGGCGACGTGGGCGGCGGTGTCGCGGACGACCAGGGCCAGCGCAAGACCCGCGACGACGAAGATGATGCCGATGAGTTCGGGGACCGGGCGCAGGCCGTAGCTGGTGGCGAGGTAGCCGGTGAGCAGGGCGGTAACGCCGACCGCGGTGTAACCGGCGGCCTCGTTCAACCCGGTGGCCAGGCCGCGGCGGGAGGGGCCGACGAGGTCGATCTTCATGTTGACGGTCATCGACCAGGTCAGGCCCTGGTTCAACCCCAGCAGTACGTTCGCGGCGACGATCCAGCCCCAGGACGGCGCGTAGGCCAGGGCGAAGGGGACGGGGATGCCGAGCAGCCAGCCGGCCACGAGCAGTTGCTTGCGGCGGAAGCGGGCCGTCAGCGCTCCGGCGGCGAGGTTGGTGAAGGCTTTGGTGAGGCCGAAGGCGATGATGAAGGAGAAGACGGCCAGGTCGCTGGTCAGGCCGAAGGTCTCGGAGCCGATGAGCGGGACGGTGGTGCGTTCCAGGCCGACCAGGCCGCCGACGCAGATGTTGACGATGACCAGCAGCGTGAACTGAAGGCGGTTCTCGCGCAGGCCGAGCCGTACGGGCCGGCCGTGGGCGTCGGTCGTCGGGGTGGGGTGCGTGGTGCTCACGAGGTGGTGTCCCCGG
Organism: Streptomyces mirabilis; assembly: GCF_018310535.1. Classification (NCBI taxonomy): domain Bacteria; kingdom Bacillati; phylum Actinomycetota; class Actinomycetes; order Kitasatosporales; family Streptomycetaceae; genus Streptomyces; species Streptomyces mirabilis. The sequence continues at coordinate 385,217 of NZ_CP074103.1, forward strand.
TTCCCTGGATGAGCTGCTGGCCGTGGGCCTGGGCGTAGTCGATGGCTCCGCCGTCGAGGACGGCGATGTCGGTGTGGCCGGCACGTTCCAGGACGCTGGCCGCGGTCATGCCGCGCTCGCCGTGGGCGCAGGCCACGACCGCGCCCTCGGGGGCGTCGACGGCGGCTGCGGCGAGGGAGCCGAGTTCGATGTTCAGGGCGCCGGGGACGTGTCCGGCGGTGAACTCCGCGTCCTGGCGGATATCGACGTAGGGGCGGCCCTTGGCGTGGTCGGGGGTGAGGAAGGCGGTGGTGGTCTGCGGGTTGCTGTCGGCGAGCCAGGCCGCTATGCCGCCCGCGAGCCGTCCGGCCAGGCGCTCGTAGCCGATCTTGTACGACTGCCACACGATGTCCGCGAGGTCCTGGCCGTCGCCGGTGACGAAGACGACCGGGTCGGTGTCCGGCAGGAGCCAGCCGAGCCAGGTCGCGAACTGGCCGCGCAGCGGGATGGAGAGGGAGCCGGGTATGTGGCTGGCGGCGTAGTCGGCTGCCGGGCGGACGTCGACGATCTGCGCGCCGTCGGCGAGCAGCGCCTTGACCTGGCCGGCGTCGAGCGCGGGCAGCAGCGGGGCGGCATTCAGGACGGTGGGGCCGCGCCGGTTGGCTTCGCCGAGGCGGTCGAAGTAGTCGGGGTAGCTGCCCAGGCCGGCCACCAGCTGCTTGACGAAGGCGCCCTCGTCCGCGGCGGCGAGCAGGGGGTTGGTCTGCTTCTGGCCGCCGATGGTGGAGGTGCGCTCGTTTCCGCGTACGGCGGAGCAGAAGGAGCCGGCGCCGTGGGTGGGCCAGACGGCGGTGGCGTCGGGCAGGGTGATCAGGCGCTTCAGCGAGCGGTACTGGGCGCGGGCGAGTTCCTCGGTGCGGCCAGGGCCGAGGAGGTCGGTGCGGGCGGCGGAGTTCACGATCATCGAGCCGCCGGTGAACACCCCCAGTTCCCGGCCGCCGTCGTGGAGGAGGAAGGAGAGGTGCTCGTCGGTGTGGCCGGGGGTGGCCAGGGCCCGCAGGGTCAGGCCGCCGAGATCGACCTCGTCGCCGTCGGCGAGGCCCCGGTGGCCGAAGGCCCGGCGCCCGGCGGCGGAGGCGAGGATTTCGGCTCCGTCGTCGTGGGCGAGCTGGACGGCGCCGGAGAGGAAGTCGGCGTGCAGGTGGGTGTCGGCGGCGAAGGCGACGGTGAGACCGCGCCGGGCGGCCGCTGCCTTCAGGGCCCGCAGGTCGCGGCTGGCGTCCACCGCGAGCGCGCGGCCGTCGCCGAGATCGACGAGGTAGGCACTGTTGCCCAGCCCCTGGTCGACCAGCGGTATGAGGTGGTCGTCGGCGAAGCCCATCCTGTGTCCTTCCAACGGAACAACCTGGCGGCAGCCATTGCTGCCAGCCTTCAGTTACAATAATCCATAGATTATTGGAGGAAGCAATGCGGGATGCCACCACAAGCGGCGCCAAGGCCGCCCTCTACGACGCCTTCGCGGCCAGCGGCAAGGCGCTGGCCAGCGGAAAGCGCCTGGAACTGCTGGACCTGCTCGCCCAGGGCGAGCGCACCGTCGACGCCCTCGCGAAGGCGGCCGGCCTCAACCTGACCACCGCCTCGGCACACCTGCAGACCCTCAAGCAGGCCGGATTCGTGGCGACTCGCCGCGAGGGGGTGCGCATCCACTACCGGCTCGCCGGCGACGACGTCGCCCAGTTGTTCGCGCTGCTGCGCAAGGTCGCCGAAGCGCACCAGGCCGCCGTGCCTGCCGCCCGCGACGCCTACCTCGGCGAGGACACCACCGGCGAGATGAGCCACGAGGACCTGCGCGCCCGCGTGGCGTCCGGCGATGTCGTGGTGCTGGATGTACGTCCCGTGGAGGAGTACCTCGCCGGACATATCCCCGGCGCCCTGTCCATCCCCGTCCAGGAGCTGGCCGAGCGGATCAACGAACTGCCTGAGGACACCGAGATCGTCGTCTACTGCCGCGGTGAGTACTGCGTCCTGGCCTACGACGCCGTACGGCTACTGACCGACCGTGGACGCCGCGCGATCCGTCTCAACGACGGCATGCTGGAGTGGCGCCTGTCGGAGCTGCCCGTCGACGCCTCGGACCTGACGTGACCCCGGGTGGAGATCTCCCGCCGCATCCGGGACTGGCCGGGGGGCCGGTCTACCTGGACTACAACGCCACCACCCCGGTCGACCCGCGCGTCACCGCGGCGATGTGGCCGTACCTGGCGGACTTCTTCGGCAATCCCTCCAGCAGCCATCCCTACGCCGACGCCCCCCGCCGGGCGCTGGCGGAGGCCCGCGCTCAGGTTGCCGGTCTGATCGGCGCCGGGCCCGGCGAGATCGTGTTCACCGGCTCCGGGTCCGAGGCCGACCTGCTCGCCCTGCGCGGTGCGGTCCTCGCCTCGGGCCGACCCCACCCGCATGTGATCACCCAGGCCACCGAGCATCCCGCCGTCCTGGAGACCTTCCGTGCCCTTGAGCGGCTGCACGGTGCCCGGGTGACCGTGCTGCCCGTCGATGGGGAGGGGCTCGTCGCCCCGGCCGCGCTGGCCGCCGCGCTCGCCGAGGACACGGTGCTGGTGTCGGTGATGGCGGCGAACAACGAGACCGGGGCTCTCCAGCCGATCAGGGATCTCGCTGCCCTCGCCCACGAGCGCGGGGCGCTGTTCCACTGCGACGCCGCCCAGGCGGTGGGAAAGATGCCCCTCAGTGTCGGCGATCTGGGCGTGGACCTGCTGACGGTTGTGGGGCACAAGATGTACGCGCCGAAGGGCGCTGCCGCCCTGTACGTACGCGACGGGGTACGGCTGGAGCCGGTCGTCTACGGCGGCGGGCAAGAGCGCGGCCTGCGCGCGGGCACGGAGAACGTCGCCCTGGCCGTCGCGCTCGGCACCGCCGCGCAACTCGCGGCCGGCGAGCTCGCCGACGGCGCCCCGGCCCGCATCGCGGCCCTGCGCGACGACCTCCACCAACGGCTGACGGCCGCTCTGCCTGGCCGTGTGCACCTCAACGGCCCGGAGAAGAACCGCCTGCCGAACACCCTGAACGTCAGCATCGACGGTGTCCTCGGGCATCAGCTCCTCGCCGCCACCCCCGAGATCGCGGCCTCGACCGGGTCGGCCTGCCACAGCGGCACCCACACCCCTTCCCCCGTGCTCACCGCCATGGCCCTCGACCGGGACCGCGCGCTCGGCGCGCTGCGGCTGTCCCTGGGCCGCTGGACCACGGCCGGCGACATCGAGACGGCGGCAGCGGCCCTCACCCAGGCGGCTGCCGCGCAGTGACCGGGCCGACCGGCCCGAAGCCAGAGGAACCGACGAACAGCAGGAGAGGCATGACCGAGAACACCGCGCACGGACTGTCCACCCGCAGTGTCCACGCCGGCGAACGCCGCGACGCCGAAGGGGCCATCCACACCCCGCTCTACAACCACTCCACCTTCGCGTTCGACACCACCGCCGACCTCCTCGACGTCGTCGAAGGCCGCAAGTCCGGGAACCTCTACACCCGATACGGCCTCAACCCCACCATCCGCTCCACCGAGGCCAAGCTCGCCGACCTCGAAGGCGCCGAGCAGGCCCTGGCGTTCTCCTCCGGCATGGCCGCCGAAGCCGCGACGTTCCTCGCGCACTGCCGCACCGGCGACCACATCGTGTGTATCGGCGAGGTCTACGGCGGCACGTTCGAACTCCTCGGCGACAACCTGCCGCAGGTCGGTATCACCACCACGTTCCTGCGCGCCGACGAGGTCGACCGGCTGCCGGAGGTGCTGACCGGCCGGACCCGGATCGTGTTCTTCGAGACCCCGGCCAACCCCACCCTGACCGTCTTCGACATCGCCGCCATCTCCGCCCAGGCCCGCGCTGCAGGGGCGCTGACGGTGGTGGACAACACCTTCGCCACCCCCGTCAACCAGAACCCCCTTCAGCACGGCGCGGACCTGGTCGTGCACTCCGCGACCAAGTACCTCGGCGGGCACTCCGACCTGACCGCCGGCGTCCTGACCGGCCCCGCCGAACACCTCGCCCCCGTGATGGGCTGGCGCAAGAACCTCGGCCAGGTCATCGCCCCCGAGACCGCCTTCCTCCTCGCCCGCTCCCTCCGCTCCCTGCCTGTCCGGGTCCGCGCCCAGAACGACACCGCACAGGCGGTCGCCGTGTTCCTGCAGACGCACCCGCGCGTGTCCCGCGTCCACTACCCGGGGCTGGCCACCGGCGAGCAGAAGCGCATCGTGGACGCGCAGATGCGCGGCGGGGGCGGCATGCTCAGCGCCGTCCTGGACGCGGATGCCGATCAGACCGCCGCCGTGGTGGACCGGCTGCGGCTGTTCGCCATCGCGCCCAGTCTCGGCGGGGTCGAGTCCCTGGTCACCCAGCCCATCACCACCACCCACCACGGCCTGGACCCGGCCGAGCGCGCCAAGCGCGGCATCGCCGACAGCATGGTCCGCCTGTCCGTCGGCCTCGAAGACGCCGACGACCTGATCGCCGACCTCGCCCAGGCCCTCGACACCGACTGACAGCCCTCTTCCTTCCGCCCACCGGACCTGTACGAGGGCCCGGTGGGCGGCCCGTACGACCTCTGCACGAAGGCGTCCATCCCGTGACCGGCTTCCCCCTCCACGACGAGGCCACCGCACCCGCCGAGGCCCTCCCGCACCTCGCCGCGGCTCGCGAACGCATGGGTTTCCTCACCACCCTCAACGCGGTCATGGCCGAATCCCCGCAACTCCTGGCCGGCTACACCGCCCTGGCCCAGCAGTTCGCCGCTTCCTCCCTGACGAAGCCCGCGCAGCAGGTCGTCCTGCTCACCGCGAGCGTCGCCAACGCCTGCCCGCACTGCGTTGCCGCGCACTCCACCCTCGCCCTGCGCGCCGGTCTCACCCCGGACGACGTTAACGCCCTACGTGATGCCACCACGTTGAAGGACCCGTCACTGGAAGCCGTACGCCGCCTCACCCAGGCCGTCGTCGACAAGCGCGGCTGGGCCGACGAGCAGGACATCGTCGGCTTCCTCGCCGCCGGACACACCCACCGCCAGATCTTGGACATCGTCCTGGGCGTCGGGATGAAGACCCTGTCCACCTACACCAACCACCTCACCCACACGCCCATCGACCCGGCGTGGCACGACCAGCAGTGGACGCCGCCAGCGACCACAACCTCCTGACGCACCCACTGCCAACCGCCGCACGCAGGAAGAGACATGACCAGCACCGCACCCGCCGTCCCCGCCTCCATACCCGACGCCGCCCAAGCGCAGCGCCGCATCCTGCGTGTCCTGGTCGCCTCCCAGGTCCTCAGCGGCGCCGGGCTCGCCGCAGGCGTCACCGTCGGCGCCCTCCTCGCCCAGGACATGCTCGGCTCCACCAGCCTCGCCGGACTGCCCAGCGCCCTGTTCACCGCCGGATCCGCGCTCGCCGCCATCACCGTCGGCCGCATCTCCCAAGCCCGCGGCCGCCGCCCCGGCCTCGCCACCGGCTACCTCACCGGCGCCATCGGCTCGGCCGGCGTCATCGTCTCCGCCGTCCTGGACAACCCGGTCCTGCTGTTCATCGCCCTGTTCGTCTACGGCGCCGGCACCGCCACCAACCTCCAGGCCCGCTACGCCGGAGCGGACCTCGCCCCGGCCGGCCACCGCGCCCGCGCCGTCTCCACAGTCCTGGTCGCCACCACCTTCGGCGGCGTCGCCGGACCCAACCTCGCCGCCCCCGCCGGCACCCTCGCCGAACACCTCGGCATCCCCCACCTCGCCGGCCTCTTCGTCATATCCGGCGCCGCCTACGCGCTGGCCGCACTCGTCCTCACCCTCTGGCTGCGCCCCGACCCACTGCTCCTGGCTCGGACCGTCGCCCAGGCCAAGGAAGCCGACGCCGCAGCCAACCCGGCCTCCGCCGATGCCACCGACACCAGCGAGGGCCGCGGAGGCGTGGTCCTCGGCGCGCTGGTCATGATCCTCACCCAGCTCGTCATGGTCGCGATCATGACGATGACGCCGGTCCACATGCACGACCACGGCCACTCCACCGCCGCCTCCGGCCTCGTCATCGGCATCCACATCGGTGCCATGTACCTGCCCTCGCCCCTGACCGGCTGGCTCGTCGACCGCTACGGCCACATGAAGATCGCCGCCGCCTCCGGCATCACCCTCCTGGCCGCCGGCCTCCTCGCCGCCGGAGCCCCCGGCGACTCCGTCGCCCTCCTCGCACTCGCCCTCGCCCTGCTGGGACTGGGCTGGAACTTCGGCCTCGTGTCCGGCACCGCGATCATCGCCGACACCGTCCCGCTCGCCACCCGCGCCAAGACCCAAGGACTGGTCGACGTCTCCATCGCCCTCGCCGGCGCCACCGGCGGCATCACCTCGGGCATCATGGTCGCCGCCACCAGCTACCCCGCCCTCGCCCTCACCGGCGGAGCCCTCTCCCTCGCCCTCCTGCCCGCCATCGCCGCCACCGCCTACCGCCGATGAACCCCACGAACCCTGAAACCCCCGCGTCCGACATCACCGTCGACGGCACCGGCCTGCTCTGCGTCACCCTCCTGCTGCGCCTGCGTAAAGAGATCGACGGCGCCAAGCCGGGCACCGTCGTCCACGTCATCGCCACCGACCCAGCCGCACCACTCGACCTGCCCGCCTGGTGCCACATGACCGGCCACCACTACCTCGGCCCCGTCCCCGGCGATGAACGGCCTGTGTACGCCCTGCGGATCGCCGCCGATGCCCGTCCCACCCGAGCCAGCGCTCCCTGGCATACGGACGACCGCGAAAGTTGACCGCCGGCCTCACCTCTGCAGCTTGGCCGTGCGCTCGGGATGGGCGCTGCCCACAGAATGCATGGCGGTCTTCTCCGTGATTCCGAACAGGCGCATCAACTTCAGCGGATCGCCGGTCTCGAACGCCTCGTTCAGGATTCGGTCCCGCCGCAGGCCGTCCCCCTGGCGGCGCGAGCCAGCTGTTCGCGAGTTCATCCACCAAACCCGCAAGGAACTCGGCGTCGCCGCGTGACGGCATGCTCTCCTTAATCGCCAGACGGGCGGAGCGGGATGACGTTGTCGGGGGGAGGTTGGTCCTGGGCACCGGGTTGCCGGAGGATGAGGACGGCTGCCGCGAGGGCCATTTGCTCCGCTCGATGCCGGGAGTTGGCCTCGGCAGCCCGGGATTCCTTGAGAACTTCCTTCAGGCGGACAACCTCTTTGCGAAGCCGCCTCTCGACTTCCGGCGTCTGGTGCGTTTCTGTACGCACCCGCGCGTAGAACTCCTCCTTGAGGTCGGCGTGGCGCTTTTGCAGTGCCATGCGGTGGACACCGGCCTCGGCGGCGAGCGCGACCACTGTGAGGCTGCCGTTGGAGCAGGTGGGCTGGCCGGCCAGGAGGCGGTCCATGGCCGCGCGGATGCGCGAGCGTTCGTCCTCGTGCTGCTGGTTCATGCGATGGCCTCCTCGGCGGACTGGGCGGCGGAGTCGTGGGCGTCGGCGAGAGCACGGAAGCGGCCTGCTGTTCGGCGAAACCGGTCGCCCAAGGGCTGGGGCACGAGGGCTGCCTTCGCATCCAGCCGATCAGAGTGCTCGCGTGCCGCCTGCGCGTGACTGTCGGTGCGGACCGCGTTGCCGCAGCCGAGCTGGCAGGCGAACTGGTTAGGCGCCGTCGCCCCGGGATCCGGGTCGCACAGGGCGGTGTCGCGCTTGAAGGCGCAGATGAGGAACGCGTCCGGGTTGTCGAAGAGTACGAGGCCGTCGCGCGCGAGGAACTTGGCGGCGGCCTTCGGGGTGGTCAGGGCGCCCTCGAAGCTGGGGATCGAGGTTGCTCCGATGAGAGCCCGTCGAGCGGCGGGACCGGAGATCTTCTCGCCGGCCGCCGCGGCGTCGCGCAGCCGCGCTGCGGTCTGCGCGGCGGCGAGAGCGGTCTCGACGTCGAGCTCCCCGTGGAACCCCCGGCGACTGCGGTTGCCGTAGCCGGTGGAGGTGCGGGCGTCCAGGGCGGTGCGCATGTGTCCGTACTGGATGGCGAGGGCGACCAGACCGCCGGGGCGGCGGGCGATATGCCAAGCCAAAGTTCTGCGCAGACGGCTCAAGCCAAGGTTGCCGTGCGGGTCCTCCGGCACCATCTGGGCGGGCAGGCCCTGGGCGGTGGCCTCCTGGTTGATCCACGACACGAGATTCTCGACGCGGCGGCCCAGGCTGGCGCGCTTCAGCGCACCGTGGTGCTTGCGCTGGGAGACGACATCGTGGTGGGTGGAGCTGAACAGGAGCTCGCCCTTGGGGACGATGCGTTCCAGGACCCGGATGGCGTTGACGACCGGGGTGATCGCGACCCAGGGGACGGCCCGCTCCTCACCAGCGGAGACGTGGTGGCCGTCGGAGTCGCGGACGTTCTTGTAGTGGTGGGCTCGGATCAGATGCCGCGGCATGGAGCCGTCCTCGTGGGGTTCCGGATCGGGGCAGCAGCCGGACCGCAGCGATTGAGCCTCCTGGGAGCGCATCCCGGTCAAATACAAGATCACGATGGCGGCGGCCGTGGCCAGGTGACGCACCAGGATCGGCGTCTCCTCATAGTCCATGAACGCGCGCCAGGGCCGCCCCTCGATCCGGCCCATCACCGGCACCTGCATCGGGCTGGGGCCGGGCCGCCGGGCGGCGAGCGCACGGAGCCCGCGCCGAGTAGAGAAGTCGTGGACCTGGTTCCAGCTGGCTCCCGTGACCGCCGCAACGTAGTGATGGGCCAGGGTGATGCCGTGCTTTCGACTCACGGTGGCGGGCAGGAGAGCCCCGGAATCGACCAGCGGCTGCAGATAGTTCTTGACGGCCGCCAGACCCCCTCGGGTGGTCGGAGTGGCCTTCACACGGGCGTGCAGGCGGCGGCGCTCGGCCCAGGCGGCCAGGATGTCGTCGGAGAAGTCCTCGACCAGGCGGATCGACCACGTCAGCAAGGGACCGATCACCGTCGGGTCCAGTGGCTCCGTTTTGTTCTCCCCGCCCGCCTCCCCCTTCGCGGCCGGCAGGTAGTCGTCGATGCCCTCGCTCTCCCAGGGCGGCTGCGTAATACCGCAGGGGCTGACGGACAACTGGTCGAAGGCCCACAGGTCCGAGAGCCAGCGCAGAACCGTCAGGGCATGATCGCGCGTGCAGCCGCTGGTGCGCACGGCGGCGTACGCCTTCCAATCCTCCACGGTGCAGTCGCTGAGCTGGGACACGCCTTGCCGGTCGAGCCAGCGCGCGAACTTCAACCACTGCAGGATGTTGTCGCGCATGCTGATCACGCCGTCGCGTCCCCGGTTCTGAAAGCCCCGTTCCTGCACGTAGGTGGGGCGTAGCTCGCCGTTGATCAGGACCCAGATGAGGCGCCTGAACTCGCTCCGCAGGGAGGCGGGGCACCTCTTCAAATTGATCTTATGGATGCTGTCCCCGGGATTGTCGGTCAGCGGTCCCATCGACCAGACGTCCTCGCTGTAGCGGGAGTTGGGGTGGGTGTTGCCGGCGCTGATCCACCGGTCCAGGACCACCGGGCTCTCCAGCCCCGGGAGGGGAAGGATGTAGGGATCGGCCTCGATGGTCAGAGCTGTCGTCACGGGGCGAGGTCTCCCTTGAGCAGGTGGTCGACGATCATTTGGTCGCGGTCGGTGATCCGAGCCAGAGCGGCGTCCCAGGTACTCTCATTGACCTTTATCCGCAGGTCATCGAGTCGCTGGAGATGTTCGTCCCATCGCTTGCGCCAGAGCTTCTCGGGCCAGCTGGAGTGGAGCGAAGTCAACTGGCGGCGTAGGAGCGCGAGGCGCGGGTGGTGGCCGGTGTGGACCCGGGAGTTCTCGCAGGACAGGCAGAGCAGGAAGTCGGCACCGCAGCCGCCGCTCGGGGCAGGCCAGGGACTGGTCTCCTCGTCCGAGCAGTCCGCGGTCGCGGTCTCCTGGTGGGTCGCGTCGGCCGCGTCGGAGAGGCGCCCCTTGAAGGTGTAGTCGCGGGCCTGTTCGTGGGCTTCCTCGGCGCCAGCCGCAATCACGTCCACGGCGGCTTGCTGGACGTTCTCGTCGGGCAGGACGTAGACGCTCTCGTGGGTGCCACGTTTGTGCTGCAGCGGCTTGCCCGTGGTGGTGACGGTGGTCCTGCGGGCGCGTTGGAAGGGCGAGCCGATCTTGTGAGAGCTCGCCCATACTCGTGCATCGGCCTTGGACACCCCGAAGCACAGCGGGCCGACGTTCCGGGGCCGGTCCAGATTGGAGTCCACGTCAGTACGACGCCGGTTGCGGGCGACCATCAGCAGGTCGTGTCCCGGTGACAGCGCGGCGGCCAAGGCTCGCCCGGGCTCCGTGGCTTCCAGGGCCTGGGTGATGAGCCGGCCCGGCGAGTCCGCACCGGAGTCGGTGTAGTTCTCCGTGTCGAACCAGCGCCCCTCGCCCGAGCGGCGCTTCTCCACCAGGACCTCGTAGGTGACCGTGGCGGTCTCTCCCGCGGACGGGGTCGTGACGGGCACGTGCAGACGGTCGAAGACCGACAGATTCCAGCCGTAGCGGTCCGTCATCATCACGGCCAGGGCCGTCAGTTCCGACCGGCTCAGGAACAGCCGGCCCGTCGTCTTCCCGCGGTTCTTTCCGCGCAGCAGCCCTTCGGCTCGGGTGTAGACCTTCCCGCTTTTGTCCGGGTATCCGGGCAGTTCGCCCGTGGCGGCGATGTGCTCGAGGGCCGCCCCGATCCTCCAGTCACGGCTGTCCGGGTCCAGTGCACCCGCCCGGTAGCGGGCGAGCCACGTGGTGTTCTCCCGGATCCGCAGCAGCGCGGCCCGGAACTGCCGTTCGGCGGCCAGCAGCACCTGGTCGCGCTCCGACGGCCGGTAGGACTGCTTGGACGGCTTGCCCTTCTTCGGAACGGGGCGGGCCAGTTCCTCCGCAGCCAGGCCCTGCGACAGCCGCGGCTCGCGTTTCAGCAGCGTGCGCATCTTGCCCAGGGCCTCGCGCCCGCCGGGCGTGTCCTTGTGGTTGTTGCGCCAGAGCCGGAGCGTGGCGGAGGTGAGGTCGCCCAGGTCCTCGGCCGGCTGGCCCTGGTCCTTGAGGAACCGGGCGAAGACCTCGATGGATCGCCAATATGACTCACCGCTCGCGTGGCTGTTCCACCCCATGGACTGCGCGGCGAACGCTCGCGCAAGGGAGCAGCGCATCGGCTGCGGCACGGCGATCGCGGCGAAATCGAAGACGCGCTCGAAGCCTTCCTTATTCACCACGGTGGCCTGCAGTCCGTCGGCGGCTATCCGCTCGGTTGCCTGGAAGTCCGGCGGCGGCAGGACGGCTTTGCGTCCCCGCCCGCTCACGATGCCGCCGCGATGGGCAGGGCGTCGACCAGCAGCTCGATGTCCTGGATCCCGGAGGTTTCCCGGGCCAGCTGGGCGAACAGGCCGTTCAGATCCTTCGTCCGGTCCGTCTCACCGTGCTCGTCCTCGGTGTCGAAGGCGAGGATCGACTCCAGCTGCATGTGCATGACCGGGTTTAATGGTGACGTCGGGTATTGGAACTATCCGAATGCCCCTGTGGGTCACGTGTGCTGTGCGTCTGGTGCTGTGCTGAGGAGGGGCGCCAGGACACTGCGGAGATCTTCAATCTGTCGGTAGTGGAGGGCTGCCATCCCCACTTCGCGGGCTGCTGTGACGTTGGCGGCAGTGTCGTCGATGAACAGACAGCGGTGGACCGGGGTGCCAACCCGTTCGGCGGCCAGGAGGTAGACGCGGGGGTCAGGCTTGATGAGGCCAACGCGAGAGGTGTTCACCACGGTGTCGGCGAGGTCGTCGAGTCCTTGCTGGGCAAGGTCCCGCTCCAGCCGGGTGGTCGCGTTGGAGACCAGGGCGACGGTCGCGACGGTGCGGGCCTGGGAGAGGAGGGACGCAACCTCGTGGTCGACGAGGGGCACCAGATCGGACCAGTCGGCGACCGCAGCATGGGCGCGTTCGGTCGATCCGCAGATTTCAGCGAGGTCCGCGGCCACTGCAGAGCGCCACTGCTCGTCGGTGATCTCGCCGGTGATTGCGGGGTGCAGGCGTGACGGGGCGAAGGCCGCCTTCGCGAGTGTGCCTGTGGGAAACCCGTGGCTGGTTTCAATGTCATCGGCAGCAGGCCAGTGTCGGAGCACGCCGTCGATGTCACAGAGCACGGCGTCGTAGGGGCGAGCAGTCATGGTGAGGACTCCTTGGTGGTGGTGTTCCGCGAGCTCACTTCGGCTGCGTAACTGGCCCAGTCGCCCGCTGAGAGACGTTGCCAGGCGACAGCGACATCGGTGTGGATGCCGAGCGTGCGGGCGAGGATCCCGGCCGGGATCTCGGTGGCGAGCTGGAAGAGCGCGGTGCTGCGGGCCTGATTGGGCCGGATCCCGAGCTGGTTCAGCCGCTGGGTCAGCTGTGTGGTGCTGATCGGCCGTCCGGGCTGGCCACCAGGGAAGAGCCATGGAGACGGAGTAAGGGCTCCGATGGTGGCGTGACCCTTGCGGTTCGCGGCAACCAGGCGGGCCAGTGCGGCGACAGGCTCGGGCAACTGGACGGGAGCCTCGCCGAGGTGGAGACGTACTTCCTGGGCGCCGACCTCGACGTCCTCGATGGTCAACCGGCTGATCGCTGAAGGTCCTTGGGCATAGAGGAGGAGAAGGAGTCCTGCGAGGCGGTCTTCTGCTTTGAGGGTGTCGTCGTGCAGGAGTCGGCGTGCGACGTTCCACCTGTGTTCGTCATCGAGTGGCTGGGTGGGGCCGTGCCAGCGGACGGCGGGGACGTGGACGGTGGTGAGCTTGTTGGTTCGAGCCCAGCGAATGAAGTGTCCGGCCGTGTGGCGGTAGGTGGCGGAGTCGTCGGTGAGCCACTGGTCGAGGTCGGCCTGCTGGAAGGTCTCCAGGGTGAGGTCGTGAGCTTTCAGCCAGGTCAGGAAGGCGACAGCCGCATGGGTGCGTTGACGCGCGGACATGAACTGCTGCGGGGTCAGGGGGCGGCCGTTCCTGCGTCGGCGTAGTCGACGGACCAGGTGCCATATCGCGTACCGGTGCAGGACTTTGCGCTGTTCGGGATCTTGCTGTGATGCGAGGAGGCCGGTGAGGAAGCGTTCGAGGCGGACCATGTACTCGTCCCGCTCGGGCAGTGCACCGACGCCGACGAGGACTTGGCGGAGGTGGGCGAGGGGCGGGCTGTCGGGCAACTCGTCGAGGGCCTCGTGAGTCAGGGCTCGTCTGCCGGTCGCGAGGTCGGCCAGGACCGGAGACACGGACGACTTGTTCAGCCACCGCCTGGCGGTGATGGGGTGCTCGGCGGTGGCGATGTCGTTGCGCAGGGCTTCGAGACCGGGGTGGAGGGCATCGGACGGAGGGCCCAGGAGCTCGTTGAGGCGCCGGTTGATGAGACAGCGAGCGCACTGGCCAGGGTGCGGGTAGTCGGGATCGCTGCAGGTGGGGCAGGTGTGCCAGACCTCAGGGACGGTGCAGTCCGCGCAAAGGGGGCGGTCGAGAGTGCCGGAGACGACCGCCGCGACGCCGCCGCAGGCCGAGCACGGCGCTGAGCGACGCTGGCAGTCCAGGCACCAAGACCGGCCCGTGGCGCGGGAGGTGCCGCAGGGCTTCTCCTTGCCGCAAATACTGCAGGTCGCGGTGGCCAAGGAGGGGCAGCTCGGGCAGAGCGGGCCGTCCGGCGTGCGGGTGTTCACGACCTTTCGTCGGCCGCAGTTGATACAGATCTCCAGGTTCGCCGGGGCGCTGACCAGGCAGTTCGGACACACTGGCCGACCTTGGTCGTCGCGGGTGGCGGGCTCTCGGCGGGCTCCGCATCCCGAGCACTCCTCGATGCGGGAGCGGGAGATGCACATGCGGCAGACCCGCTGTCCATCCAGAGGCTTGTCGATGCGTACGACTCTGTGGCAGCCGGGGCACGACGGCCGGACGATCCCGGCGATGCCGGCCTCGTGCAGCAGGTCGATCAGTCGGAGGATCGCGCGGTGCGGTGCAAGGTGGCCGTCCCCGGTCAGCAGAGCGGGGTTTGATTCCAGGGCCCAGGCGAGTTTCTGCTGGTAGGAGGGACGCGGTGCCGATTGGCGGACCGCGTCGGCGATCGTCTCCCGCCCGGCCTGCGGGTCCAGTTCAGCGATCAGGGCGCCGATCACTGCGACGGGGTCGCGTCCGTCGGTGTCCGGGCACTTGCCGCATCGTGGACGCCCGGCCCGGTCGCGTGTAGCGACCCGGCGGGTGTTTCCGCAGGCAGCACACGACTCGGGCTGCGGCCCGCAGTTCGAGCAGTACCAGTCCTGGCCGCGGCGCTGGAGAGTTCGCATCTGCCTGCCGCATTCGGCGCAACACGGCGGCGAGACTCTCTGGGCCCCGGCCTCACGCAGGGCGATGAGCAGGTCGCCGACGGCCCTGGGAGCCGGCGAGCGACCGTCGTTCAGCACGCGGGGATGCTCGGCGAGATGTGCCGCGAGGCGGCGTGACTTCGAGCGGCCGCCCGCGACGCTGGCGACCACGGCACGGATCCTGTCAGGCTCCAGCTGATGTTCGATGGCCGCGATCAGATCCACGATGAGCCCGATCGGGTCGCTGACGGCCCGATCGAGGTGCCCGGGTGTGGTCACGGCCGCTCGAGACCGCGGATGCGGGCCCGCTTGGGCCGCAGGTCACCGACGCCTGTCTCGGCGCCAACGGCCTTCTTGGTTTGGGTAGTTGCTCCGGCACCTGCTGCGGCGACGGGCTCGATGAGGTCGTCCATGGTGCAGTTGAGGATGTCGAGCAGAGCCATGAAGATCTTCAGGCTGAGTCGTTCGGGGCGCTCGACGACGAGCCGGTAGACCTGGCTGGACGACAGGGTGATGCCGCGTTCGTCCAGTAGCGGGATGAGATCGGTGGTGGAGAAGAGCCCGCGGTCAGCCATGATCTTGCGCAGGTGCCAGTGGTAGTCGAGCTTCGCGGCCATCAGCGGTCCTTGTCTGCGGGGATCGGGGCGAGCGCGGGAGCAAGTGCCTTGTGGAGCATGGTGTTCATGAAGTCGTCGCTGACGTGGGTGTAGATGGCGGTGGAGCTGTCATTCTCGTGACCGACTTGCTGTTGCAGAAACCGCCGGTCAACCCCGTCCTCCGTGAGGTGGGTGACGTAGGAGTGGCGAGCGGAGTGGACCGTCAGTGCCTTCGGGAGCTTCAGCGCGTCGCGGTAGGCGACGAACCGGGCGTTGATCTCCGCCGGCTTGATGCGGCCGCCCCGCTCGGTCACCCACAAGGCGGGGTGGTCCTCGCAGCCGAACCGCGGCCGTACGTTCTCTACGTAGTCAGCGACCGCGTCCACCGCCCAGTCCATCACCGACAGCACGTTCCGACGGCGCGGTGGCTGCCCCTTCTTCGCTTTGCCGTAGCGGACGTTGAGGGTGCCGTACCGGCCGAACGGCGGAGCCTTCGCGTTCCGCCCGAAGTCCACTACATCCAGCTTCGACGTCTCTGTCCGGCGCAGACCCCACCCGTAGATGACCTTGAAGAGGGTGGCATCGCGGTAGGCGGCGAGGGCTCCCTTGCGCTTTGCCCGTACCGCTCGATCGACCTGGTCGTCGGCGTAGTCGAGGAAGCGCTGGATCTCCTCGCGGGTGAACGGCCTCGCCTCGGGGCGCCCCTCGTAGTCGTTGAGGTGGGCGATGGTGTTCCACTCGTGGCAGATGGCCACGGGGTGAGTGCCGAAGGCGTCCTCGCAGGCCACCGACCAGCCGTAACGGCCGTCGATCAGGAACTCGCTGAACAGGCGCAGACTGCCCTGGTAGCTGCGGATCGTGGACGGCGCGAGGTGCTTCTCGCTGGTCAGCCACAGTGACCACTCGTCCACGTGGCCGGGCGTCCAGGACCACGGGTATTCGTTGGTGTACTCCAGGAACCTGCGTACGAGTCGTTCCCGGGCGGTGACCGTGTCCTCGCGGAGCCCACGAGCGGCCTGTTGGGCCCGCCAGCCCCGCACCATCGCCTCGATCATCGCGTCCTGTGGACGCAACTGGGCCACCCCGGAGACCAGCTCCAGGTGAGCCGCCCCCGCCAGGTCGGCACGTCGCTGTAGACCCACTTTCACCCTCCCCTTCAGAGGGCAAATCCTGCATCAGACGGGATCTGATCTCCAAACTCCCAGTTCAGGCGGCCAAGTTGCAGGAGGATGGAGTCCGCGTCAGGCCACGCTCTGACCTCGCGACCTGCGGTTTCTCGCCCGTCTGATGCAATTCCTGAGGGTTGAGGTAGTGCTCCTTCGTCGTTTCGACGTCCCGGTGCCCCAACAAGGTCTTCACCAGCCACCACGGGTCGCCGTAGAGCTGAGCGAAGTCGCGTCGGTCCGCCGCGGTCAGCCCGTACTTCTTGTCCATGAGCTCGTTCAGCACGATCAGCGTGTAGAGCGCCATGGAGTGCCGCGCGGCATGCGGGCTCGCGTACGGGGCCTTCCCCCGTACCGCAGCCGACCTCAGCGGGTGCGGGATCTCTCGCTCCTCCGGCGTCAACAGAGTTTCCTCGCACCGCTGATTGGCCTGCCAGAACACCGTGTTCCATCGGTCCGGCAACATCGGCATGCCCTGCTCGGTCAACCACAGCCACGCCGGCTCCGGACCGTGCGGCCCCTCGACGAACAGCCACTGCCGCTCGCGCCAGTCCAGCAGGCTCAACTCCCGCCGGCCTGCCACCCCGGCCCGGTCCACCCAGTGCACGACCGGAGCCCGGCCGTGCGTCACGTTCGTGACCAGCCGCATCAGCGACAGCTTCTCGTAACGGCCCTCCTGCTGGGCACGCTGGATAGCCCACGTCCGCTCGGACTCGCTGTAGGCACCGAGCTGGCGCACCGACTCGACCGAGGTGTAGTACGTGCGGTCACGCTTCGACCGCGACAGCGCGCTGGCCACCTGGCCATGGCAGTAACGTCCAGACCGCAGGCGCCGGGTCGGTACCTCGAACGTCAGCATCGCCCCAGCTTCCTGCCGCCGCAGGCCCGAGCTGAGCGCCAGCCCAACGAACGAGGTGTTCCGCAGTTCGGTTCGGCCGTCCCAACCGGGCAACGGTGCCCCGTCGCGGCCAAGTCCTCGCAGCCCCAGGTCCTGCCACAGACCCCAGGTCCGCGGCGTCAGCCACGACACCCGAGAGCTACGCGCGCTTGCCTCACGGTCCGCGCGACGCCCCACGTCCAACGGGAGAGGACTCACCTTCGCCCATTTGTAGAGCTGGGTCAGCGCAGCTGCCTCCCGGTTCCACTTCGCACCGCCGACTCGCTGCGGATTCAACGGCGAATCGACGCGGAATTCCTTGTACGCCCGCAAGTCCGTGTCGGTCGCCGCCCGCCAGTGAACGCCCCGCCGCCAAAGCCACGACAACAGCAGACGAATATCCGTCGCATAATTCCGACGCGATTCTCTCTCCAGGTCGCGAAAATCGGGCCAGAGAGCGAACTGCAGCAATTCTGCGTCCACGACGAAATCAGGCCGTACAAAGACCGGATCGCCCGGGCGAAGTCCCACCGCGTCCAGAGCGGTTGGCAGGTCGCGGACCCCCAGCACCCCCTCCTCCGGCAGCGGCCCCCACCGCTCCGGATCCGGCACGAACACCAGCCACCACTCGTCCATCTGCCACCCCTGCGAGCCCCTTGAACTTACTCAATCATCAGGGAAGCACAGGTGCGGGTAGACGGCCGGCCCCTTGACGGTGAAGCGGATCCGTCCGCACAGGCATCCGCCGGAGCGCTCCTGGGCTGCGGCGACGATGTCGGGGGTGGCGTTCATCAGTTCATCTCCGAGGCACGGTGGGCGAGTTGAGCCCACCAGTGTGTCATTCCCTCTGCGATCGTGAGGAAGCCGTCGAGGGCCTGGGGCAGGTCGATGTGGAAGAGTTCACTCTCTCTGATGAATCGCGCCAGACCTTCGATGTGGGCAGCCTCGACGCTCAGCCCGCCGACCTGGGCGGCCTCGTGTTCGTCGTCGAGGTGGAGCTCGTAGTAGTAGTGCAGGGCCTTGAGCTCGCTGCCGCTGCCCTGACCGGTCAGCACGCCGTAGCGGTTGGTGATGTCGCGCAGGATCTCGGTCTCGGCGATCGCCACGGCCTCGGTCGCGTAGTAGGCGCCCGCGATGTGGCTGGGCATGTGCGAGCCGACCATCCACTGGTGGAGGTTGACCAGCGTCTCGGTCTCGCGGGCGGGCACGTGGCCGTTGACGAGGAGTCCGAGATCGGACAGGAGCGCGTTGGTGTAGAGGACGTAGTGCGCGGGGACCTTGCCGCGCTCGCCGCCCTCTTCCAGGTGGTTGCGGCGCAGCTCGTGCGCGAGTTCGGGGCAGAACCCCTCCACGCTGGTGGCGGCCGCCTTGAGGTACTGCGCG
Organism: Streptomyces mirabilis; assembly: GCF_018310535.1. Lineage (NCBI taxonomy): Bacteria > Bacillati > Actinomycetota > Actinomycetes > Kitasatosporales > Streptomycetaceae > Streptomyces > Streptomyces mirabilis. The sequence continues at coordinate 403,543 of NZ_CP074103.1, forward strand.
TTGTAGCGGGCGAAGACGCTCAGCTCTTCGATGTACATCCGGGCCTGGCGCTCGTTGAGGTCGGCCGCGCCGACCTTCTCGGCGATCTTCCCGTACGTCCAGTCGACCATCGGCGTCAGGTGCGCGGTGACCAGGGCGTTGCCGGAGGTGAACTTGCCCAGCAGAGTGCCGTTGACGGCGCTCTGCGTCTCGGGGTTGGCCTTGATGTACGCCTGGATGAGGCTGTTGTCGGGGGTCATTTCTTGGTGTCCTCCGTGTCGGCGGGGCGGGGCGACAGCTGCAGGCCGCCGGTGGCTCCCAGGGCCCGGACGGCCGCGAGGAGTTCGGGGTTGTCAGGCAGAGCGATCGTGTCGCCGTCGTTGAGCGCGGCGACGGTGTCCCGGTCCAGGGCCGCGTCATCGAGGGCGATGCCCGTCTGATGGCCGCGCAGCAGGACCTGCCGGGTGTCGTCGCCGCTGTCGAGGGTGGTCACCTGGTAGGGGGCGATCAGGGTGATCTCGGCGCCGGGCGTCACCTGCTCGGGGTCGAAGGCGTCCGCGGCTTCCTGGCGGGCGAGGTCACCTTCGACGAGTTCCCAGCCGCCGTTGCTGAGCAGCGTGGCCCACCGCTGCTCGGCGTGCTGGCGGGCCTCGCCGCCGACGCGGTCGACGGCGAGGAGCAGCAGTTCGCGGCCGACGCCGGACAGCCGGTCGGCGACGGCGTCGAGCCCAACCGCCGTGTCCGCCATCGCGGAGGGCTCGTTGAGCGGGTCGTCGGGTCCCTCGCCGGCCAGCGCGGCGAGCACGTCCGGGATGATGCGGCTCTGCAGGATCTGCGCGTACGGGTAGGTGTAGAGCGGCATGGCCACCGAGACGGAGAAGGTGTCCTGGGTGCCGACGTGGAAGACCCGGCGGGGCAGGAACAGGGCGTCGCCCGGCTCCAGGAGGAAGTGCTCGGCCTCTTCCAGCAGCGCCTGGTAGTCGCCGAGGGTGGCCTTTTTGCCGCCAGTGAGCTTCTCGTACTGCTCGGCGGGCCAGCAGTAGAAGTTCTTGGCGTTGGGGCCGAGGTGGACGAGGAAGGCGTCCTCGTAGCCCTCGTGGATGCCGAACGCGGTCCCGCTGTAGTTGCCGGCGAAGGCGACCTGTTCGGCGCCGCCCAGGGGCAGGCCCCACCCGTCGATGACGCTCTTGAGGAAGGTGCCGAGGCCGGCGGCGAGGGCGGGGCTGATGGTCTCCAGGTTGTTGATGACCAGGGAGAACCGCTCGGCGGCGGCGACATCTTGCATCCACGGCACGAAGGCGTCCACGCCCTCGTCCCAGGAGGGGGCGGTCAGTGCTTGGGCCAGGAGGTCGTCGCGGCGGTCCTCGCCGACGTAGACGCGCGCGTGCGCCTTGATGTCGGCGCTGGCGGCGTGGGCCCGGCGGATGGCCTCGAATCCCGCCAGGACGTCGTCCGGTCCGGCTGCGGCCGCGGGGATGATGCCCTTGAACAGGTAGGGCGTGGTCCGTCCGGTGGTGTGCTCGGGGAAGGTGCCGGTCCAGAATGCCTGGTCGGGGGGCCAGGGGTAGGTGCTGTTCATCAAGGGTCTCCTGATGTTCGGGCGGCGCGGGGCAAGGGGCCCGGGTGGCCGGGCGGCGGGATCAGGTGAGGTAGTCCTCGGGGCCGCCGAGGCGGACGGTGTCGAGCGTGAAGCAGTGGAAGCCGCCGCCGAACAGGCGCCGGTGGCGGTGGCGGACCGGGATCACGGTGAAGCCGCGGCGCTCCAGGACGGCGATCAGCTCCGGGTAGAGGGAGTTGACGACGACGGTGTTCTCGTCGACGGACAGCAGGTTGATGTCCATGTACCGGCTGCCGATGGGGATGACGAAGCCGAGGTCGCTGTAGTCCGGGAAGTTGCGGTCGTCGGTCTCGGGGGCGTAGATCACGTCCCAGGACTGCATGGCCTCGGGGAGAAATTTCAGGTACTCCGGTGAGCGCAGCAGCATCAGGCCGGGGCGCAGCGGGACCAGAACGCTGTCGATGTGGTTGTCCGCCATGGCGTCCAGGCGGTGGAATCGCAGGTCGCGCAGGTTGTCCCGGAGCCAGCGCAGGGCGAGTTCGTGGTTGAGGTTGGCGACGTTGACCAGGACGTCGCGGCCCAGGCGCATGCACTGCGCGCCGTCGAAGACCATCTCCAGGCCCAGGCCCTCGATCGTGCCGGCCATCTCGCCTTCGGTGGCGCGGGCGACGTCCAAGCCCTGGCGGGTGAAGTAGCCGGTGTCGAGGGAGTCACGGGTCAGGGCGGGCCGGGGCATGCTCAGCCAGTTCGCACCCCCGGCCTGGTAGTAGCGGTAGAAGGCCGGCTTGAGCAGGTCGTTCTCGAAGATGCGGGCGCGGACGTGGGGCGCAGTCTCCACGATGGTGTTGCCCAGGACGATGCTCTGGTCGCGGACGTTGAGCGGCGGGGTGGCCCTCGCGTCCCAGTGCGGGGAGCGGATGTCGACGTCCTTGCCCGGGGCCGCGGGCCGCAGAACGTTCACCCCGCATCCGGTCAGGGCATCGGCCAGGCCGGCGATGTCCTCGTTGAGCTCGTCAAGGAGTTGCGGGGGGATCGGCAGGAGTTCCTCCCCCGACGGGCTGGCATGCCCGTCGAGGGCGGGGGCGACGTTGTCGTAGAAGAACAGCCGCCACGAGGTGTCGGTGTGGTGGGCGTTGTAGTGATCAGCGCGGCCGAGGACCACTTCTTCAAGTCGGGTGAACTCGTCGAAGCTGTTCAGGGCCGGCGGGGCAGGGGCGGTCTGGGGCATGGCGGGCCGCCTCCTCGGCGGCGGGCGACGGCGCGCCCCTGCCTCCGGCGCGCGGGTGCGCGCTGGGAGGGGCGGTGCCGTACGGGGGTTCGGCGGGCGGGTTCAGGGTGCGGTCATGCGGCCGAGGGGTGCCGGTGCGGGGTGCAGGCGGCGCTGGCGGTGGCGAGCCGGGCGATGATGTCCTCGATCACGCACGGCTGGTCGGGAGTGGAGCGCCGGCGGAAGAAGTAGCCGGAGCACCAGGGCACTTCCTCCCACCGCTGTAGACGCTCCGAGGTGAGGGCGCGGGCCTCGGGCAGGCGCCGCCAGGGGATCTGCGGACACCAGTGGTGGACGGGGTGGTACATGTCGTCGAGATGGCCGCCGAGCAGGTGCCGGGTGAGCCAGTGCGAGCTCCAGCCGCGGGTCTGCAGGAGGATGTCGTCGTTCTCGATCAGCCCGGCGTGGTTGCCCAGATCAGTGATCCACGTGACGACCGGCCGCACCAAGACGAGCGGGAGCAGCCAGTAGAGCAGGAGGTACGGCACGCCGCCCACGGGCCACAGTGCGGCGACGACGGCCGCCCAGATCAGGGCACGGGCGGCCAGCGCTCGCCACGCCTCCCCCGGCGCGCGGGTGACCAGGGTCAGCACGGCGGTCTTCGGCAGGCGCCACATGGCGTTGCGCACGATGACCCGCAGGACGAACGCGCGCCGGCTGGGCGCCCGGCCGGCGGCACGGATGTTGCCCGCGAGGTAGGACTGGAACATCGGATCGTCGTCGGAGCCGAGCTTGGCGTGGTGCACATAGTGGCTGCTGCGGTACGGCGCGAAGCCCTCACCGAGTAGCCCGGTCAGCAGGTATCCGATGACCCGGTTGCCGCGGCGGGTGGCCATGAGCTTGGAGTGCACGCACTCGTGCCCGAGGTTGGACAGGTGGCGCTGGCGCACGCCGATGTAGCAGACGGCGATCAGCGGGCCGACGACGTGGCCGACGAGATGCCCGGCGATCGCTGCGGCGGCGATCGCGACAAGGTCCCAGGCGACATCCCACAGACCGATCGTCGGGCGTCCGCAGAGCTTCTCCAGGTCGGTGATGAGCTGCTGGCCGAGGGCCTTACGCACGGGGCCGGAGGCTCCGGTGCCGTTGCGGGTCCTGCTGGCGGGGCTGCCCATCAGGTCCTCCAGTCGATGTGGTGCGGGGTGGGAATGTGCCGTGCTCCGGCGCGCCCGCGGCTGGGCAGCGCACTGGCGGGCGCACTGTTGGCGGGCGCGCCGGAGGACGACGGAAGGGTGGTTCAGCCGCGGATCAGGCGGCGGTGAGGGCGCTGTCCGGGCGCATGCCGGCCTTGAGGTCGGTGGCGTCGGGACGCATCCCGAGCTTCAGCTCCGGGGCGTCGGGGCGCATGCCGGTCTTGAGGCCGGTGGCGTCGGGACGCATCCCGAGCTTGAGGGCGCCCGCGTCGGGACGCATGCCGAGCTTCAGGTCGGTGGCGTCGGGACGCATGCCGGCCTTCAGGTCTGGGGCGTCCGGGCGCATGCCGGCCTTCAGGCCGGTGTCCGGGGTCATTGCGGCGGTAGCGGTCATGGAGGTTCTCCCTCTTCGGTCGCGGGTGACCCCGCGAGTCCGTGTGATCGGCTGATGGAGCTGCCGGGCCGCGGTCGGGTGAGGTGCTGAACCGTCGGCTCGGACGTCATGGGCGCGAGCGCCCGCCGGTGGAAAGTCGCGCCGGAGCACGTCCGCTCCATCCGTGGATGAGCGTTGGATGAGCGTTGCGGTACGTGGTCGCGCTGGGCGCTTGGCCAGTCACGCTAGGGCTGCGCCGGAGGCAGCCGCAACGGCTATGGGCGTTGCGGCGGTTGCACGGGACCGTTGCGTGACCGTTGCGCGTCCATGCCACCTGAGCTGCGGAAACGCCGAAGTCTCGTCCTGGAACAGTGGCGGATCGGGGCCGTCGGGCGCTGCGATGCCAGCAGAAGGGCTTCTGCTGCGCGCGTCGCCGCGGCTAGCTTGTGGGACCGCCGAGGAGCCGTGCACGAGGACGCCGTGGCGACCGGATTCCCTCCATTTGCCGTTGAAAACAGAGGCCTTGAGGAGCACACGTGCTCAACCCCGTTGTGATGAAGTCCGACCTGCTGTTCAGCCTGCGTGACACGCTGCGCTCAGAGACGTTCGTCGAGGTGGTCACCCCTACGGTGCGCAGAGCCGACCTCGGCCCGGGACGTCGCGTGCCGGTCGATCTCGACGGGGGCCGCTTCCTGCGGGCGATGATCGGCCCGGCGCTGCGCGTGAACATGGAGCACCACCGGCGGGTCTTCGAAATCGGTCAGTGCTTCCGGCCCGAGAAGCCGGACGAGCTGCACGCGCCCGAGTTCCAGATGCTCGACCTCTACGCCGCCGACGAGAATTTCGAGTTCCTGTTCGCGCTGGCCGAGCGCCTGGTCGTCCCGCACATCCGTTACACCCCCGAGCGGGTCTCTGTCGCCGGCCACATCCATGACGTCTTCGGCATCGACCTGCGCCGCGAGCCCCTCGGCGATCTGCCCGCACAGATGGCCGCCCACCTGGACATGGGTACCGAGGTGCCGTTCAAGACGGTGCTCGGCCGGTTCGTGGAGCGCGAACTGGAGACCCAGAGCACGGGTGCCGCACTGTTCCTGACCGAGTACCCGATCGGCGGGGACGAGCCGTGCGCCCGTCTCACACCGGGCACGACCGCCGTCCTCAACCGTTTCGAGGTCCTGATCGACGGCCTCGAAGTCGTGCACGGCTACGAGGACGAGCCCGACCGGGCCGCGTTCGTCGAGCGGGCCCGTGCGGTGGACCTGTACGACGACGAGCAGGCCCTGGCGTGGAAGGCGATCGACGCCGGGCAAGCGCCGGCCCACAGCGTCGGGCTCGGCATCGGCATCGAGCGGCTGTGTATGGCCGCCTCCGGCATCAAGGACATCAGCGTCTTCCAGCAGTCGGCCCAGTTCTGACCGCCACCCTTCCGAAAGGAGCCGCGATGTCCTTGTCGCTGCGCCCGCTCGACGACAGCGGCTTCGGCGCCGTCGTCGACTGCAACCTCGCGACCGAAGCCGAAGGGCTCGCGCCCCAGCTGGCGCGAGCCCTGCACCAGCACAGGCTGCTGGTCGTGCCCCGCCAGCACCTGACCCACGCCGATCTCCTGACCGTCGCCTCCTGCTTCGGAACGGTGGACACGAGCATCGACCGCCGCTATGCCGTCGGCGGCTTTCCCGGGCTGACCGTCATCAGCAACATCGTCGAGGACGGCGAGTACGTCGGCATCTACGACGGGGACGATGAGGAGGAATGGCACGCCGACAACAGCTTCAAGCCACAGCTGACCGCCGTGACGCTGCTGTACTCGGTCATCACCCCCGAGGAAGGCGGCGAGACCCGCTTCGCCGACGCGACCCGCGCCTACACCGGCCTCCCCCCGGCGGCACGGCAGCGGATCGAGAAGATGCGCGCGGTGCACTCCATCCAGCAGCTCGGCGCGTTGCAGAGCCAGGCCAGCGGCGGGCAGTCGTCGGCCGCGGCCGGGAGCCTCGCCGGCCAGCCAGAGGTCGAGCACCCGCTCGTCCTGACCCATCCGGTCACCGGAGCCCGCTCACTGCTGCTCGGCTCCATGGTGATCCGCTGCGTCACCGGACTCTCCGATCAGGACAGCCGCGCCCTGATCGACGACCTGCTGGAGCACACGACCAGAGCGCCGTACCTCTACAGCCATCGCTGGAGTCAGGGCGACCTCGTCGTGTGGGACAACCTCGCCACCCTCCACACCGCATCCCCGTGCGACAGCTCCCGCCACCCCCGCCTGCTGTATCGCGCTGCCGTTCGACAGCATGCCGCTTCCCGTGGCTCCGAGGGATGACCGGCGGCGAGAACACGCTGTCTGCGCTCGTCGCCAGCCCTAGTGTTTGCCCATGACCGCGAAGGCCGTGAAGGTGCCCCTGAAGGAAACCGCCCTCAACCTCGAGCGCATCACCCAGATCGGACACCAAGTGCACGGCGTGTGCCCAGACTTCGACGCCGGCGCCTTCGTACAGGACGTGATGTCCGACCTACCCGCACTGGAGCTGAAAGACCGGATTTCTCGGACCAGCCAGGCACTGCACACCCACCTTCCGGTCACCGGCACCGAAGCCCTCGACGTCCTGCTGCGCTCGCTGCCGCCGACTCCCGAAGCCGCCGGCATCACAAACGACTTCGGGTGGCACACCTACTCCCCGCACTCCGACTTCGTCGCGCGCTACCTGCGCACCGGCGAGTACCTGGACCAAGCCCTCGACGCCCTCGCGCGCTTCACCCGGTACTTCTCGGCAGAGGTCGCCGTGCGGGACTTCCTCAACGACTTCCCCGACGAGACGATGAAGGCCGTTGACGCGTGGTCCCGCGACGAGGACCACCGGACCCGCCGGCTCGCGAGTGAAGCCACCCGCCCCCTCCTGCCCTGCGCGCCCCGCATCTCCCTGCCCGACGATGCGGCGCTCCCTGTGCTCGACCGGCTCTACGCCGATTCCAGCACCTACGTCCGTACCTCCGTCGCCAACCACCTCCACGACCTCGCCGGCACGCAGCCCGAACTCGTCCTGGCCACCCTCGGGCGGTGGAAGGACACCGCCAGCGCCACCGACCAGCACTTCGCCTTCATCGCCAGGACGGCCCTGCGGAGCAGGCTCAAGAAGGGCTCGCCGGACGCCTACGCCTTCCTCGGCTACCCGCACGACGCACCTCTCGAGCTGACACCCCTCGTCCTGGAACGTACCGAGTTGGCCGACGGCGACGTGCTGACCTTCTCCGCCGCCCTCACCGCCACCGTGGCCGTCCCGGTGGATGTCATGTTCGTGATTTCCTCCACCACCCCCACCGGCAAGCCGCGCGAGAAGGTCTACTTCCTCAACCGCAACACCGTCCAGCCCGGTCGGCCGCTCCTTCTGGCCAAGCCGCACAAGCTGCGTTCGACGGCCACAACGAAGATCACTCCCGGCCCGTACACCGTCGCGATCCAGGTCAACGGCCGCCGCTTTCCCGCCGCGCCGTTCACGGTCGTCGCGGCATGATCCGCGACCGTCCTTCTACCTGATCTGAGCGCTCTCCACCAGGGCCGTGCCTCGTCCTCGCCACGGCCCGGTCAGCCATGCCCCACACCGGATCCCCGGCCAGCACGGCAATCCCCCGAAGGAGTGACCCGACTGCGTCGAACAGATTTCAAGGCCCGCCGCCGCACCCTGCCCGCCCCAACAGCCCGATCAGAACGTGTGTTCACGAAATGAGCCGTGACGGAGCCCGATCCGACGCGTTCTTAGAGCACCAGTGCCACTTCCCCGCCCAGATGGAGGACATCATGAATCCCGCCCCCACCCTCGTGCATCAGCCCTCCGGAATCGAACGACGGCCCACCCCCGTGACGGTGCGCCGTGTTGACGACACCCGCTGCTCAGCACGTCTGGATACGAGGTGGGTGGCATGAGTGAGTCGACCGATGAAACCGCCGAGACCGTCCCGGGGCCGCGCCCCACCCCCCTTCCGCCCGCCCCGCCGACCGCGTCACCGCAAGCCGCGCTGGGCGCCGGCGCGGAGCAGCCCTCCCCCGCCCCGGAGATGCGGTACGTGGACCTGACCGGCAGCCGTGAAGCGGCCGGCCGCTCCATCCGGATGCGCGACATGGCCCGGCGCCTGCCCCAGCTGGTGCGGCGTTCGCTGGCACTGGCCTGGCGCGTCGACCGGAAGGCCACCACCGGTCTCCTGCTGTGCCAGACGGTCGCCGGCGTCATGCAGGCCCTGGGCCTCATCGCGATCAGCGGAACCCTCACCGCACTGCTGACCAGTGGCGACGTCTACCATCGGCTCCTCCAGGCATGGCCGTCCGTAGCCCTGCTGGCGGCTGCGACCGGGGTGCGGGCGCTGCTGGGCATCACCGTCAGCTGGCTCTCCTCCCGACTGGGCCCGCTCATGTCGCGCGAAGCCGAGCAGATGCTGCTCACCGGCTGCGCCGAGGTGGAGCTCTCCGCCTACGACGACCCCGACTTCAACCGCGACCGCGAAGCCGCCGACCGCGGAGCACAGGTCACCGGGGACCTGGTCAACGAGGGCCAGGACCTGATCGCCTCGGCGGCCTCCTTCCTCGCCGGGGCCATCGTGCTGGCCGGCGTGAGCTGGGTGCTGCTTCCCCTTCTGGTCGTGGCCAGCCTGCCGCAGGCCCTTGCCCAGGTCAGCGCCGCCCGGGTCCGCTACCTGGCGAACCTGCGCAGCAACGGCGACAACCGCATGCTGTCGGTGCTGCGTTGGCACATCTTCACCCGCGAGGCAGCCGACCAGATCCGCGCCGGCACCATGGCCGAATTCCTGTCCGGCCGGTACCGGCAGACGGTCGCCCGGATCAACCGCGAAGACCGGACCGCGGCCGACAAGGGCGCCCGCATGTCGCTGTTCGGCGCGCTGTGCGGCGGCCTCGGATCGGCTGTCGTGTGGGCGGCGGTGGTGTGGCTGCTGGCCACCGGCCGCATCAGCGTCGGCCACGCCGGCACGGCCGTCTTCGCTCTGCAGACGGTGGGCCAGTCGGTGCGCGGGCTGGTCGCCGTGGGGGCCCGTGCCGTGCGTACCGGCCTCTACATGGACGACTGGACCCGGTTCCTCGACTTGGCCGGCGGCTACACCATGCGCCGCGGCGAGCACCGGCCAGCGCCACCAAACGAGATCAAGATCAAGTCGGTCTCGCACCGCTACGCCGGGAAGGACCAGGACGCGTTGTCCGACGTCTCGCTCACGCTGCGCCGGGGCGAGGTCACAGCACTGGTCGGCTTCAACGGATCGGGGAAATCAACGCTGTCGAAGCTGGTCAGCGGCCTGTACCTGCCCACTGGAGGACAGGTGCTGTGGGACGGCGTCCCCACCGACGACGCCGACCCGCAGGCACTGTGGCAGCAGGTGGCCCTGGTGCCACAGGACTACGCGCACTGGCCGCTGACGGTCCGCGAGAATGTCACCCAGGGGCAGCCCACGGCCCGCGGTGACGCGGCGGTCCTCGAAGCCTGCGAGGCCTCCGACGCGGACGAGGTCGTCGACAAGCTCGGCGCCGGCCTGGACACGCTCCTGGCCCGCGAGTGGCTGAACGGCGAGGAACTGAGCGGCGGCCAGTGGCAGCGCATCGCGCTCGCCCGGGCATTCTTCCGCGAGGCAGGGCTCCTGGTCCTCGACGAACCGACCGCCAACCTCGACCCTCGCGCCGAATACAGAATCTTCCAGCGGCTGCGGGACCTGGCCCAGGACCGGGTGGTGTTGCTGGTCACGCATCGCATCACCAACGTCGCCGTGGCCGACCGGATCGTTGTCCTCGACGAGGGCAGAGTCGTGCAGGAGGGCACCTACAAGGACCTCGCCGCCCAAGAAGGCGGCCCGTTCCAGCAGTTGCTGTCCTACCAGGTCACCTCGGAGCCGGACGGCGAGAAGCACGGAACCCGCGCGTGAAGGGCCCCGACACCACTTCACCAGCTCCGCCCGGGCGCACGGCCCCCGCTGACCCGCCCACCCTCGACCCATCCACCAGCCCTTCCATGCTTCTCCGAGGTGTTGACGTGCCGATCACCCGCTCCCACATCCGCGCGACCCTCGACAGCTACCTGACTCGGCACCCGCACGAGCGAGAGTCCCTGGCCGGCCTGTTTGCCGTCCTGGACGGGCCGGACGACCCGTCCAGCCGGGCGACTCTTCCCGGCCACGTCACCTGCAGCGCGGTCGTCATCGACCGAGACCGGCGCGTACTGCACATCGTCCACAAGGCCACTGGGCTGCTGCTCACCCCGGGCGGGCACGCCGAGGCGGACCGGAGCCTGATGGCCGCTGCTCTTCGGGAGGTGTCCGAGGAGACGGGCATCCGGCCCGGTGACCTGTGTCTGACCCCGCAGTTCCTGGGCGGCCCGATCGACATCGACGTGCACGGGATCAACGCCAATCCCGCAAAGGGCGAGCCGAGCCATCAGCACTTCGACTTCCGCTTCGCCTTCTACGTCAGCGCCGAGCAGCTGCCGCCGCTCAGGCTCCAGGACGAAGAGGTCTCGGGTTCCCAGTGGCTTGCGTTCGCCGACGTCAGGTCCCCAACGCTGCGGGCCAAGCTGTCGGACGCCGAGGCCGATGGGCTCGACGGGCAGCCGGAGCCAGTCAACGCGTCGGCTCTGGTCCACGACGGCTTCGGACGCTACCTGCTTCATCTCAGGGATCTGCGGGAGGGCATCTGGGCGCCCGGGGTCTTCGACCTCCTGGGAGGCGGGCGCGAAAGGGATGACCGGGGCCTGGAGGACACCTTGCGGCGGGAGCTCGCCGAGGAGGCCCCCGGCCTTGCACCGGTGGGCTTGGCGCCCTACGCAGTCGAAGAGGCGAGGAGCGTCGACGGCCTCGCGGTGCCGATCAAGGTCTTCACGGCCCGCTGGAGCGGACACCCCGACACGGCGGGCCTACAAGAGGGCGTCCTTCTGCAATGGTTCACCCCCGACATGCTGGACCGACTACCCATGAGTCCCGGTCTCGGCGACCTGATCCGCCGCCACGCGGCCGAGCACCCCCCGGCCGGCAGCCCGCCGGACCGCATCCGCCCACTGCACGAAGAGGCACCGGAGGGGACCGAACTCCACATCATCGGCGTCCACCTTCACCTCCAGGACGAGCAGGGCCGGATCCTCCTCGGACTGCGCCATCCCGACTCGGCCTTCGCGCCGGACGAATGGCACTTTTTGGCAGGTCATTGCGAGAGGGAAGCCGCCATCAGCTGTTTGGTGCGCGAAGCTCAGGAGGAGGCCGGGCTGATCATCGATCCCGGTGACATCGAGCTCGTGCATGTGGTCCACCACGTCGACTCGCCGACGGCGCGGGCACGGATCGCGCTCGTCTTCCAGGCCCGGGCATGGTCCGGTACCCCGCAACTCCTGGAGCCCGACCGGTGCGTGGCGTGGCGGTGGTTCAGCCCGCAGGATCTTCCGGCAAAGGTCGTGCCGTACACCCGCCTGGCGATCGAAGGCATCGTCGCGGGCCGCCCGTACACGCAGACGGGCTGGTGAGCCCCTGTGACGCTCCCACCGACACCCAGCTCTTCCTGGCCTGAGCACTTCCTCGCGCACCGCGCCGGCCACCACTGCCCAATGTGCGGCAACGACTGGACGGCCGATGACATCGGATGGGGGCTGCTGCTGCACCGCGGCGAGGTGTCCCAGTCCTATCTCTGGCGCTCCGGGCGAGTCCGGGGCTACTCCATCACCATCGTGACCGCGCGCCACGTGGCCGAGCCCACCGAACTTTCGGACGACGAAGCCGCCGCCTTCTGGCGGGACACCCTCGCCCTGGGCCGCGCACTTGAGGCGCACTACCAGCCGTTGAAGATGAACTACCTGCTCCTCGGCAACGCCATTCCGCATGCCCACCATCACGTCGTGCCGCGACGGGAGGCGGGTGCGGACCCGGCGCCGGGCGGCCCCTTGCCCTTCGACGTGCTCGACCTCGGGCGCCAGGAAGAGGCCCAACTACAGGCGGACGCCCGGGCGCTGCGCCGGCTGATGAACGGCCCCGGCAGGCCGGAGGCCGGGCATTGAACGCGCAGTTCGACGTCACGGCCGTGGCGGGAATCCTGGCGCTGCACTACCGCGTCGTCCCCACCGACGTCCGCGAAGGGCCGTCAGGGACCGCCACGTGCAACTACGTGGCCAAGGACGGCGACGGCCGCCGATGGTTTGTGAAGGCCTACCCAGAGCACGCTGACCTGGGCGCCGAGGGGCGCGCCCTCGAGCTGGCCGAGTTCGCCGCACTCGGCGGGGTCCCGGTGCCGGCGATGCGCCGGACCCTGGACGGCGACCTCATCGCCGTCGAAGGCGGCCTGGCGGTGGCCGTCACCGCGTTCGCCGAGGGCGCCGAGACAGCGGAAGGCGGCCTGCACGGCGAGCAGTGGGCCGCCGTCGGCGCGACCGTGGGCCGACTGCACCGCACGCTCGCGCGACATCCGGACGGGCCGCCGCGCCGCGCCCCGTCCCACGAGGTCTGTGACATCGAGCGGGGCCGCCAGCGCCTGGAACGGCTCCTCGACAGCTACGCGAAGCAACCCCCGAGTTCCGCGTTCGGAGCGTGGTCGAGAGACGCCGCCCAACAACGGCTGGACGAACTCCCCGCAACGGCATCCATGCTCGAAGCACTCCCCTTGACCCTGGCAGCGCAGATCGTCCATGGCGACCTGTCCTCCCTCAACCTGATGCTGAGAGGCGAGAAGGTCGCCGCGGTCGTCGACTTCCGGCCGCCGACGCACCGCAGCCCAATGTGGGAGCTGGGACGCATCGTGCTCGATCCGCGCACGGTCCTGACCGCCCCGGACTGGCCCACGGGCCTGGCCACGGCCGTCGCCGCCTACCGGGAGACCAACCCGGCCATGCCGGACGAGGACCTCATGACGGTGCCCCGGGTGGCGGCCGGCTACCTGGCCTGCTCGGTGTACCCGCTCTCGGAGCCGCTCGACGACCCAACCGCGGTCACCCCTCAGCTGGAGGCGTACGGGCGGGCCCGCCACGAGGCCCTGGGTGTGCTGTGCGCCCGCCTGGACGAGGCGGAGGAGGTGCTCCGTGACCAGCTCCGCTGACTCTCCCGCTCGGCTCCAGACGTCGCTGTGGCGGCACCGCAACTTCCGGACGTTCCTGATCGGGCAGAGCGCCAGCGTGACCGGCAGCTCGATCAGCTCGATGGTGATCCCGGTGATCGCCGTCCTGGAGCTGCACGCCACCACCTCTCAGGTGGCCTGGTTGGCGTTCCTTGGACTGCTGCCACCCGCGGTGCTCGCCCTGCACGCCGGGGCGCTCGCTGACCGCCATTCCAAGCAGCGCCAGATGATCATCGGGGATCTGGTCAGTGCGGCCGCACTGGCCACGGTGCCGGTGGCGGCAGCCCTCGACGCACTGACCCTGCCCCAGCTCATGGCGGTCGCCGTGGTGCAGGGCGCCGCGGGCGTGGTGCATGACGCGGCGGCCATCAGCATCCTGCCGAGCCTGGTCGACCGGTCCTTGATCCAGCGGAGCAACAGCCGGGTCGGCGCACTCTTCGCCCTCTCCGCGACCGGCGGCAGCAACCTGGGCGCCGCGCTGACCGCCTTGGTCGGACCGGCCCGAGCCCTGCTCGGAGACATCCTCTCCTATCTCATCAGTGCCTGGTGCACCGCGCGCATCCGCATGCCCAAGACCGACCGGGCACGTACCGGGGAGCGTCGGCTGTGGGCGGAGATCGGCGAGGGCGTGCGGTATGTACGCAGTGACGACCGGCTGCGTACCTTGACGCTGGTCAACGCGTCGACTTCCTTCGCCCTCGCACTGCTCAACACACTGTGGGCGCTGTACTTGCTGCGCACCCTTGCGATGAGCACCACGGCGTTCGGTGTCGTGCTGGGGCTCGGCGCCCTGGGCGCGGCCGCCGGCGCGCTCCTCGCCCCTGCCCTTGCTCGACGGATCGGGCCCGGGCCGATGATGCTGGCCGCGCTCGCGATCACGCCGGTGACCCAGATTCCGCTGCTGCTCGCCTCTCCCGGCCTTGGCTGGCAGATCGTGATCGGTGCGGCGCTGTTCGTGCAGTTGGCGTGCGCGGGTGCGGCGGGCACCACCCAGCGGTCAATCCGTCAGATCATCACCAACTCCCGCATGCAGGCACGGATGCAGGCGGTGAGCACCTGGTTGACATCGGGTGCCAGGCCGGTCGGCGCGCTGCTCGCCGGCGCACTGGGGACGTGGGCCGGTGTCCGGGCCGCCCTGGTCGTCGGTGCCTTTCTGCTCACTGTGCCGCTCCTGGTCCTGGCGCTCTCTCCGCTGCGCGGCCTGCGGCAGATGCCCGGTGCCCCGCCCGAGCGGGAGGAACCCGCGCCTGCCGAAGAACTACCGCGCCCCGGCCCTCCACCTCAGGTGCCGGCCCCTGGAGCGGCGGCCGCCGCAGACATCCGCCGTGAGAGCTCGTTGGACGGAGGCGCCACATGACGGACCTGAACACCGGGGACACCACGCGACGGCCCGCTGACCCAACTGCGCACGCTCCAGCGACGCTTACCACTACGGACCCCTTCCACACGGAGACGGCAGAAGTCACCGGGTCGGCGGACAGCCGCGGCACCCGGGGCGATCGCGGTGCTCCTGCAGCCCGGGCAGCGATGGTCGCCCGCCTGGAGAAGGCCGGCGATCTGGCGGCCGGCCCGGTACGTGAGGCGCTGCTCGCCCTGCCGCGCGAGGTTCTGATGCCGCAGGCGTACGTACGGCGCAGTGCGCCGAGCGAGGAGCCGCCGCGGTGGGACCTGCTGGACTGGTCGGCGCCGCAGGACCGCCCCGAGCTGCTCGGGCTGCTGTACGGCGGGGCCAGTGTGCTCGTTCAGCACGACGGCGAGCCGTTGGTGGGCCGGGCGCGCGGGACGCGGTCGGGGGCGTCGATCACGTCAATGTCGACGGTGATGGGTCTGACCGCCTCGCTGCTGGAGGAGCTGGATCTGCGTCCGGGTCTGCGGGTGCTGGACGTCGGGACGGGAGCGGGAGTGACCGCCGCGGTGGCCTGCCAGGTCTGCGGCGACCAGGGGGTGGTCTCCCTCGACCGGGATCGGCACCTCACTGACGCGGCTGCGGCCCGGCTGGCCGATCTCGGGTTCCGTCCAGAGGTGGTGTGCGGGTCAGGAGAACAGGGCGTTGCGGGGCGGGAGTTCGAACGGATCTTCGTGTCGTACACGGTGGAGCGCGTGCCCACGGCCCTCGTCGAACAGCTCGCTCCCGGGGGCAAACTGCTGGCGCACGTGAGCAGTGCGTCCCCGTCGTGGCCCGGCCTCGCCGTTGTCGAGCGCACCGCCGACGGGCAGATTACGGCGGAGCTGCGGGCCGTGGAGTTCGCCCACCGGGCGGGACACGGCGTGGCGCGGATCTGGCTCACGAAGGAGTTCCGGCAGCGCATGGCCACCGAGCCGGGCACGTGGACTCAACGGAGCATGCTGGCGCCGCCCCCGGACAGCAATCGCGGTTTCTGGCTGGCGGCCGACCATCTCCTCGGCGGTGGCCTGGTCCGGGACTTCGGCGCCGAGCACGTCGTGATCGGCGCGCCCGGCTGCGGATCCTGGATGCGCGCGGAGGCGGTGGGCCACCGGCGCTGGAGCGTCACCGTCAACGGGCCGCGGGACATCTGGAAAGAGATCCAGGACCTCGCCGACCGGTGGCGGGCCGCACGCTCCCCTGACCGCTACCGCCTCCTTTTCGATGCGGACGGTAGGCAGTGGGCCGCCTCCGAGTGCGGACGCCTGTCCTGGCAACTACCCGCCCCCCACCCGCTCGATGAGGGAGCCACTTCGTGACCTACCCCGACGGTCCCTTTCCGGGCCTCCCATCGGAGCAGGAGGCAATGTTCGAGGCCGCGGCCTCGACCTACGCCTGCCACCGTCCAGGCTTGCCGGACGCGGCGGTGCGCCTGCTCACCGACGCGCTGCGGGGCCGCCCTTCCCCGGTGCTGCTCGACCTGGGCACCGGGACCGGGCAGGTGCCCTTCGCGCTCCTGTCCGCCAGCGCCGGCCTGACGCACATCGAAGCGGTCGACGTCAGCCCGCAGATGCTGCGCCAGGCCGGGCAAGCCCTCGCCCCTGTGCTCGGCAACTGCACCCTCGCCCTGGTCCACGCGGCGGCCGACGCCTACGAGCCGCTCGCGACGCTGCCCGGCGAACCGGATTCCGGCCCGGACCTGATCACCTGCTGCCGGTCCTACCACTGGATGGACGGTCCGTCGGTCCTGGAGATGGCAGACCGGGTCGCCACACCGGGTGCCGCAGTGGCGATCATGGGCGACGGGAGCCTGTGGACCCACGACGCCGACTGGACCCGTGCGCTGCGCGAGCTGATCCAGCTCTACCTGGGCGACGAGCGCCGGGCGGGCGCCCGCAGTTCCTACGCCGAGCCCCGCCGCTCGTACCAGGAGGACCTTGCCGCCTCAGCGTTCAAGGAGGTCACCGAACACCTCTTCCCCGTGACCCGCACCTGGGCGCCGCGGGAGGTACTCGGTTACCTGCGCACCACGTCCTTCGCCGGGGCTGGCCTCTTCGCAGAGCGGCATCAGGCGTTCGAGGACGAGGCCCTCGCACTTCTCCACGCGCACGCGATGGACGGGTCTCTGGTCGAGGAGACGACGTTCAGGGTTCTGCTCGCCCGACGTCCGGAGGGAGCGCGATGAGCGGCGGGCAGCGGCACACCGAGCCGGTGGACGTCCACCTGATCCTGCGCCGGGAGACCGCCGACGGGCCGCAGATCTTGCTGTCGCGGCGGGCCGGGCAGGTGTACGCCGCCGGCCTGTGGCACCTGCCGTCGGGTCATCTGGACGGTCCGCACGAGGACGTCGTCACCGCCCTGATCCGCGAGGCGCGGGAGGAGACCGGTGTCGTCATCGACCCGGCCGACGTGCGGGCCGCCGTGACCGTGCACCACCGCAGCCCCGGAGGCGCCAGCCGTAGCGGGCACTTCTTCGAGGTCCGGAGGTGGAAAGGCGCGCCCGGGATCGCGGAGCCGGACGTCTGCGACGCGATGGACTGGGCATCCCTTTACGCGCTGCCCGCCCAGATGGTGGCGTACTGCCGTGCGGGCCTGGACGCCTACAGCGCCGGCGCACGCCTCGCCGTGCACTTCCAACTGCCCGGCGACAGCATCGCCTTCGACCCCGGCGCCGACCGGTTGCGCCTCGTGCCGGACGTGACCGATCAGGCGTCTACCGCCCGCCCCGACGCCGCGATGGTGGAGTTCGCGGAACGGGCGGTCGGCCGGATCACGCAGTGGACGGATACGTCATGGGCGCGCGCGGAGAGCCGCGTGTGGCGGGTCCACGGCGTCCAGGGCGGCACCTGGTACGTGAAGGTGCACCAGAGCGAGCGGTTCCACTCCAGGGAGGTTCGAGGACTACGGACGTGGGCGCAGGAGCTGGGCGCGGCCGCGCCCCGGCTGGTCGCCGCCGACGAGACCGTGCGGGCGGTGGTCCTCACCGCGGTGCCGGGCCACCCGCTGCACGGCACCGTTCTGGCCCCGGACCGGGAGAGGGCTGTCTTCCAACGGATCGGCTCGCTGGCCCGCCGCATCCACCAGTCCTCTCCCCCACGGCCCGCTCCGGTCGGCAGCGGCCCGGCCGTCGCCAAGGCCGACCGGCACCTGGCCGGAGCACGGTCTCATCTGCTCCCGGGTGATGAGGAGTTCGTCCGCGAGCTCGTCCGGCAGGCCGAGGACCTGCAACCGCTGGAATGGGTGGAGACCCACGGAGATCTCCAGCTCCGCAACGTCCTGTTCACCCCTGACGAGTCGGACGCCCTTGATGTCTTCGTCGCGGTGATCGACTTCGAGCGCAGCGAGCCGGGACCGGCCGTACGGGACCTTGTCCGCCTGTCCGATGCCTGGGCTGGCCGCGTCGACTTGTTCGAGGCGTTTCTGGCCGGGTACGGCAGGTCCCTGACCGCCGCTGAGGAAGCCCGCCTCGTCATCGACGCAGCGCTCGATTCTGTGAGCGGGATCGCGTACGGCGTCGCCCACCGCGATCCCGAGCTGGTCGAACGCGGCCGGCGGACCCTGGCCCGGCTGCGCGCCGAGCACCGTGCAGCCCTCTCACCGACAGGAGATGCGACGTGAACGCCGACACGGCACCCACTGCCGCGGCCGAGCCGCATGACGCCGCCGGGCGATCGCCGGTCCGCGCGGCAACGCCTAGTGACGCCGAGGCCATCACCCGGATGCGCTCCGCATACATCCTGTCCGCACCGTTCACCGAGGACTGGGTCCGCCAGTGCACGGACGAGCTGGCGCCACGGCTGACGCCCGAGGGAGATGCGCGGGCCTTCGTCGTCGACGCCCAGGACGGCACGATGGCTGCCTGCGCCCTTGGCCTGATCCACCCCGTCCTGGCGGCGCCGGCCTACCCCCGGGGCCGGGCCGCCCGCGTGCAGTTGGTCGCCACGCACCCGGAGCACCGGCGCTGCGGCTATGCCCGGGCCGTCGTCTCCTCTCTCCTCGACCACCTCGCCGACGTCGAGGACGTCACGCTGTTTGAGCTGCACACCAGCCCGGAGGCCGCGCCCCTGTACCGGGAGCTCGGCTTCAGCGGCAACCCGGCGCTCATGCGGATGACCCGCCACCGCCCACCCGCCGGTCTCGCGCCTGGTGCGCAGCCGGATTCGGCGTGGGTGCCGCCGCAGCAGTACGCCGACGCACTGCCCCGGGCGGCCGCGTTCGTATGCCTCTACGTCACCGACGAGGACGACCAGCCGCTCCAGCTGCACTCCGTCTACTCCCCCGGGCACCCCTGGCACATGATCGGCGGCGCGATGGATCTGGGCGAGCGGCCCTGGGACGCGGTGGTGCGCGAGTGCCGGGAAGAGACCGGCATGACCGCCGTGGGCCCGCCCCGGCTGCTGGCCACCGTGTACGGGCAGCCCCGGGCGCAGCGTCCGTACAGCACGCTGCAGCTCGTCTTCGATGGCGGGCGCCTGACCGATGCACAGATCCGGGGTCTCACCCTCAACGCGCGCGAGCACGACGAGGCCCGCGTTCTGCCTCTGGCCGAGTGGGAGGCGTTGATGCCGGCCCGCGATTTCGTGCGGCTGCGCGCCGTGGAGGAGGCCCGCCGCACCGGCGTGGCCGCATACGTCGACACCTGGGGGAACGCGTGACCGCCAGCAACATTGTCTTGATGTCCGACCGGAGAGTCGCCGCGATCCCCGTCCAGGAGTGCGGCGAGGTCCTCGTCGACGCCCGCGCGCACGGCCTGAAGGTCGACGACCGCAAACGGGACTCGGCGGGCGCCTGGGCCCACGTTCGGCAAGGCGTTCTTGCCCGGCTGCTGCACGCCCAGTCGCTGCTTCCCACCGGTGTGTCGCTGCTGTTCGTCGAGGGCTTCCGGCCGCCGGCCCTGCAGCGTCGGTACTTCGAGGAGTACTCCGACGAGCTCGCGCGCGCCCACCCGGACTGGCAGGCGGCCGAGCTCCGGGCGGCCGCCAGCCGCTTCGTGTCGCCTCCGGAGATCGCGCCGCACTCCGCCGGCGCGGCCGTCGACGTGACGCTGATCGACCACCAGGGCCGCGAGCTGGACATGGGAACGCGCGTCAACGCTTCACCGGAGGAGTCCGACGGCGCCTGCTACACCGACGCCCCCGGCCTCAGCGGCCCGGCCCGCACGAACCGGGCCACTTTGAGCCGTGCCCTTGCCGCCGCGGGCATGGTCCCGTACCGAACCGAATGGTGGCACTGGTCGTTCGGCGACCGGTACTGGGCACTGCAGACCCAGCAGCCGGCCGCCCTGTACGGACCCGTCGAACTGCCCTGACACCGCCTGCCCTTTCACGAACGAGGAGCGATCTGTGGGAATCACCCGGACTGATTGGTCCAAGCGCTACACCGAGGGGCGAGGCTTCCGGCGGCTCGGGGACGACGAGAAGGGCTTGATCGTCGAGCACGCGCCGGCGCCCGAGGGCGGCCGCGCGCTCGACGTTGGGTGCGGGACGGGCGAGATGTCCGTGTACCTTGCCTCGCTCGGGTACACCGTCGACGGAGCGGACTTCGCCGAGGGCGCCCTGGAGCAGGCCCGCACGGACCACCCCGACGCGGAAGTGCGGTGGCTGTGCCTGGACATCGAACGCGACGACCCCGCCCCGCTGGGCAACGACCTCTATGACCTGGTGGTCTTCCGCCTCTCGGTGGCCTTCTTGAACGACCGCACCCGGGTCCTGCACGCGCTCGGACGCCGACTGCGCGAGGGCGGCACCATGCTGGTCATTACCCCGCTCGCCGCGCACACCCCGGCCGCAAAGCGGCGCATCGCACTGGACGAGGAGGAGATCACCGCCCTCACCTGCGGATGGACGAGCGTGCAGCGCATCGCCGCCGGCGACCTGGCGGCGCTGGTCCTGCGCGGTCCGTGTGCGGACACGGTCGCCGTGGAGCGGTCCGTGCCGGCCACCGGCTACGCCGTTGCTGGGGCGCTGGCTGTCGTGACCGACGAGCACGGGCGTGTCCTGCTCGGCTGGTCCAAACGCGGCATGTGGGAGGCTCCGGGCGGGAAGATCGACGGTGCGGAACCGCTGGACGGGGCCGGGGTGCGCGAGCTCGCCGAGGAGACCGGCCTGCACGCCACCGGCGCCAGCGTGGTGTCCATCCTCACCGACGCCGCCCAGGGCGTCCCGCGGGTGACCGCCGTCATCCGGATCGCCGGCTTCACCGGCACCCTCACCACGGCGGAGCCGCAGAAGTTCACCCGCTGGGAATGGCACGACCCCCACGGTCTCGGATGTCTCGGCCCGGTGTTCACCCCGGCCGCGAACGCACTGGATGCCGTCTGGCCCGGTGTCATCCCCGGCCTGCCGCCGGTCAACGCCTACCCGACCGCCGCCGAACCCCCGCCGGTGCCCGGAGAGCCGGCCGAAGCTGTCCGGCTACGCCACCGCATGGCAGACGCCGTCATCGCGGGCGGCTGGGCACCCTCCGCCGTGGTCCAAGACGCGCTGCGCACGGTGCCCCGGCACCGGTTCGCACCGGAGACGGACCTCAAGACCGTCTACGACGACGACCTGGCCGTCGTCACCCGCCGGGACGAGCACGGCCGGGCGACCAGCTCGGTCAGCGCCGCCTGGCTCCAGGCCGACATGGCCGAGCAGCTCCAGCTGACGCCCGGGGCGGCCGTGCTTGAGGTCGGATCCGGCGGGTACAACGCGGAGCTGCTCGCCCATGTCGTCGGGCCGGCCGGGCGGGTGGTCACGGTGGACGTCGACCCGTACGTGGTGCACCGCACGCAGCGGCTGTGCGCGGAGGCCGGCAGCGGCCGGGTCACCGCCGTCCTGGGCGACGGTGGTCTTGGCGCACCGGGCCAGGTCCCCGCCCAGGGGTTCGACGGGGTGGTGATCACACACAACGCGGCTGACGTCGCCCCGGCCTGGCGCGAGCAACTCCGTGAGGGCGCACGGTTGGTGGTGCCGCTGGAAATGGGCGGCTACACCCGTTCCCTGACCCTGGTCCGGCGCGGCGACGTGCTGCACTGCGAGCACTGGACGTACTGCGGGTTCGTGCGGGACCGCGGTGCCGCCGCCCGCACGGCCCCCGTCCTCCCCCTGGCCGACGGCGAGGTCACCGTGCGGTGGGAAGACGGTGAGCCCGGTGACACCGCGGGGCTTGAGGAGGCGCTGCGCGGGCTCCGGCGCGAGCTCACCACGGGCCTGGTGGTCCGGGGCACCTTCAATTTCGAGACCTTGCAGGTCTACGCCGCGACGACGCTGCCGGGGTTCTGCCGCCTGACCGCCCGGGAAGGTTCCGCGCTGGTGGCGCAGCAGGACGCAGCGGCGATGGTTTCAGACGGCTCCCTCGCCTACCTGACCTACCGCAAGGTCCAGGACGCCCCGGATCCAGCCGACCGTCTCACCGAGTTCTTCATCCACGCCTACGGCCCAGCGGCCGAAGAGGTGGCGGAGCGCTTCGCGGAGTGCGTGCGCGTTTGGGACCGCGAGGTGCGCGAGAGCGGCTATCCGCCGATGACCATCCACCCGGCCGGCACGCCCGCCGACCAGCTGCCGCCCGGCGACGTGCTCGACAAGCCCAGCGCACGGCTCGTCTTCCAGTGGCCGGCCCGGACCCCCGCTGGCGCACTGGGCCTTTCGGCCGCAGGGGGACAGCGTGCCTGACTCCGACGAGCTGGTCCCCGAGACGGCGGCGTCCTCCACGATGCCGTCCCTGCTCGGCGTGTTCGGCCACCCCGACGACGAGAGCCTCCTCGCCGGTGGTGTCCTCGCCCAGCACGCCGCCGCGCACGCGCGCACCGCCGTCGTCACCATGACGTGGGCGCCCGACAGCCCGCGGGCTCCCGAACTCGCCGACGCCTTGCGGGCGCTGGGCGCGGGTCCGCCCCGCATGCTCGGATACGGCGATGCCCGCAACCCGCAGGCGGCTCCCGGCCGTCCCCGCCTCGTCGACGCACCGCTCGACGAGGTGGTCGCCGCCCTGGTTCAGCAGATCCGCTCGTTCCGCCCCGACATCGTGGTCACGCACGACGCCCTGGGCCAGCTGACCGGTCACCCGGACCACCGCCGCACCCACCAGGCCGCTCTCCTCGCCGCTCAGGACGCGGGCCTCCCGCACCTTCACCCTGAAGCAGGGGAGCCCTGGCAACCGCGTGCCGTGTACTGCGCCACGCACCCCGAGTCCGGTGTCGGCGAGCTCGGGCCGCTTCTGGAGGCCGTCGGCAAAGCCGTGCTCGCGGTGCCGGACGCGTACGCCACCACCACCGTCGACGTCAGTGCCTGGCTGGAGCAGAAGTGGGCCGCGATCCTCGCACACCGGGGAGAGGTTGCCCTCGAACGGCCACTGCCCGGCATCCTCGCCCGCCTGCCCGAGGAGACCCGCCGCGACATCATCGCGACCGAGTACTTCACCCGGCTCGCGACCGGGCCCGTCCGGGGTGGCCCTCACCTGCTCACCGCCTGACGGCGGCCAACTACCCACCTCCTTCCGGGCCCGACCGGCCCGTTCCTGATCGGAGAGCCATGACGACCACATCCGTTCCCGGCGAGCTGCCCGGCACCGCCATGACCGACGAGGCGTACGGCGCGATGCGCGCCGCGGCCGCCCTGTGGGTCGGCACGTCTGTGCTCATCACGAACCCCTTCGGCCAGGTCCTGGTCCAGCACGTCGACTATCGCGACACATGTCTCCTGTCCGGCGGCGCCGTCGACAAGAACGAGTCCCCCGCTCGCGCAGCAGCCCGTGAACTGGTCGAGGAACTCGGAGTCACCGCCACCGTCGACCGCTGCCTGGCCGTCGACTGGATCGCCGCCGACAGCACCGACGCACCCGCCGCCATGCGGTTCCCCGGCGAGATTCTGCACGTCTTCGACGGCGGCACCTGGGAGGACGACCGGATCGGCGAAATCCGGTTGCCGCCGAGTGAGATCACCGGGATCGAGTTCGTCGAGCCCGCGCGACTGCCCGATCTGCTCTCCCCGGCCGACGCCCGCCGCGCCCTGTCCGCGCTGCGCGCCCGGATCAACGCTGGCGGAACGGTGATCCTTGAGAATGGCCTCCCGCTCGCCCCGACCATCCTCGACCGCGCAGCCGTCCTGCAGACCGCCCGCCCCACCTACCACTATCCCTGGCACCAGGGGCCAGCCCCGCACGACCTCGCAGTCACCCAGGTGTGGGCCTGGTGCTTCGCGCCGGACGGACGCGTCCTCGTCCTTCTCGAACCCCACACAGGAGTCGCCATCCTGCCCGGCGGCACACCCGAGGAACAGGACCAGGGCGACCCCGTAGCCACCCTGCGTCGCGAAGCTGAAGAGGAGGCGACCGCCCGGATTGGTAGACCGCTGCTCCTGGGACACGTCACCGACCCCTCGGTACGGCGCGGATACCTGCGCTACGCCGCCGCACTCACCAACGTCGGCCCCGCGCAGCCCGATCCAGCCACGGGCCATACCTACATCCGCATCCTGGCCACCCCCGAACAGGCTATGGAACTCTTCGACTGGGGGCCAACGGCCGTTGACCAGCTCGCGGTCGTCCACTGGGCCCGCCAGCAGCTCGGCGTTCCCCGGGCCGTCCGCCAACCTGTCACCGAACTCTCCGGCCCCGCTGCCTGGTAGCCGCCGCTTCGCGTTTTTGGGACAACTGGGCGAAGAACCCGGCTCCCTTCAACAGCCGCCTCGACCGCTACCCAGGGCGCCAGCTTTCCTGGAAGCCTTCCGTCTGTGGTGACGCCCGGCCTCACAGGCACGGGGACGAATCCAAGACCTCCGCACGGCATCCGAACTTCCTGACCGGCGAGGGCTCGAGAGCGGCGGCCCGAGATCCTTGGTTGAGGTCGGGCCGGTACGGGCGGGCTCACGCCGGCGCAAAGGCGTCCGTCCCCGCTGCGCCTCCTCGGTGGGAGGGCCCGCCCGGGCCGTCGGACGATCCTCTACTCGGGCCCGGCCGAACAGGCTCCGGACGAAGTCGGATGCCGTACGCCTCGAAGACGGCGGCGGCGAGTTGCCGGAGAGCCGAGGTGAAGGCAGTTGCTGTGGCACTTTCTCGCGCGGTCAGCGTCAGGGTTCGGGCGGTGGAGCAGTACACCCCCGGCCCGATACGGCCCCCGGGACGGTAGTCACACCGCTCCAGCAGCCACCCGGCGCTTGCGCGCAGGGATCCGCTCTGGTCGCGGTGGACCGGGCCGTCGGCGCAGCGTATGGCTGCGGCCTGGACGGGAGTGATGACCGGGTTGAGGAAGACGGACCCTGCCTGCCGGGCATCAGGGCCGGAATCCGGCAGGGCGAGACCGCGCTGCTCCCGGTCGGTGATCACGGCTTGGGCGGCCTCGGCGAGCGGTGGCCGGGCCCCCAGTCCTACGGCCAAGGAGTCGGCGAGGTGCTGGTAGGCGACCGGGGCCGCAGATGAACTGCGGGTGAGACACACCGTGATGTCGAGGATCGTCCACCGTCCGGGCTGGGACTTGAAGGCGCTGGCGCGGTAGCCGAAGCCGCATTCCGCGGCTCGGAGTTCGACGATGCGTTCGAGGTGCCAATCGAAGGCGGTGACGCGGGTGAGGGTGTCAGATATCTGCTGTCCGTAGGCACCGGTGTTCTGCACCGGGGCGGCACCGGTCGTGCCGGGTATGCCGCCTAGGTACTCGATCCCCGAGAGCCGCTGGTCGACGGCGAACGCGACGAGCGCGGAGAGCGGTTCCCCCGCCTGTGCGACGACCTCCACGAGGTCGTCGCCGAGCGGGCGTACGGTCGCACCGCGGGTGGCCATGCGGATCACGGTCCCGGGGTATCCCGCGTCTTCGGCCAGGGTGTTGCTGCCGCCGCCGAGTACGAACGGCGCCGTGCCTTCACCCGTCACGGAACGGGCGACGTCGGGCCAGGCGGCGGGGTCGGTGTGGGTGAGGAACTGGTGGGCGGGTCCGCCCAGGCGAAGCGTGGTGTGGTCGGCCAGCAGCTCACCCATGGGTTCCTCCGTGTGTCAGGTGGCGGAGATTGTCTTGAGTGTGAGTTCCCGCAGCGGGGCGATCTTGGTGCGGGCGTTGCCGCCGTAGATGGCGTTGGTGCAGATCACGAGGTAGCGGCCGGTCTCCGGGGCGAGGTAGAGGCTGGTGCCGGTGAATCCGTGGTGGTACGCGACGCGTCCGCCGGCGGCGAGGATCCAGGACAGCCCGCGGTCCAGGCCCGGTTCGATCGGCGTCTGGGGGATGAGGCTGGCGTGCAGCCAATCGCCCAGGCCGTGTTCGTCGCCGTCCGCGTGCGCGATCAGGAGCCGTTGGGCGTAGAGGGCGAGGTCGGCGGGGGTGGAGAAGACCCCGGCGTGGCCGGCGATGCCGCCGAGCAGGCCGGCATTGTCGTCGTGCGGGGCGCCCCAGATCCGTGGCGCGCCGGGGATGCGCTGCTCGGTCGGGGCGACCTGCGGGGTGCGGGCGAGCGGTCCGTACACCGTGGCGTCCATGCGGAGTGTCTTCCACAGGGACTTGCCGAGCTCGTCGAGGGGGCGGCCGTGGATGTGGGCGAGGGCCAGGCCGAGAAGGATGTAGCCGCGGTTGATGTAGCGGTGCTGGCCGGGGGCGTCTTCCAGGGGTTCACGGCACAGGAGTTCGTGCAGCGGCAGGTCGGCGCCACGGTAGTGGTCGAGGCGGGTGGAGGCACGGAGCCCGGAGGTGTGGGAGATCAGCTGGCGGACGGTCGCCTCGCCGCTGGGGCTCTCGCTGTTCATCGGGGGCAGGAAGTCGCGGATCGCAGCGTCGAGGTCGAGCAGCCCGGCATCCAGGGCCTGGCCGATCAGGGGCCAGGTGGCGACGACCTTGGTCAGCGAGGCGATGTCGTAGAGCGTGTCCTGCTCGGGTTCGCGTTCACCGCACTCGGGGGCGATCTTGCCGGCCGTGAGGAACCGGGCAGTGGTGCCGGTGGTGCCGTACGCGAGGACACCGCCGGGGGTCGCACCGTCGGCGACGACCTGGTCGAAGGTGTCCCGGAGGCGGGTGATGTCATCGGCGGTGAACGGGACGGGCATCAGCGGCCTCCGGGGATGGTGGTGATCTCGGCTCCCAGCGTGGCCAAGTTGGGCAGCAGGTGGCCGTAGCCGCGCCGGAGATGGAACATCCCTCGGATCGTAGAGGTGCCGTCGGCGGCGAGTGCGGCGATCAGAAGGGCGGTCACCGCACGGATGTCCGCGGCCTGCGCCTCGGCTCCGCGCAGCCGCACGGGCCCGCGTACGCGGATCGTCGACCCGTCGGCCGTGATGTCAGCGCCGAAGCCGCGTAGCCCCGGCACGTGGGTGTCGCGGCGGGGGTAGACCCGCTCGTCGATCACCGAGATGCCGCCAGCCTGGGTGAGCATCGCGGCCAGCTGCGGTGCGGTGTCGGTTGGCAGGGCCGGGTGCGGGCCGGTCGCCGTCTCGACGGGGCGCAGCGCCCCGAAGAGCCGGGCCTGCATGCCGCCGCTCGGGTCGTTCGTCATCATGATGCCGGCGTCGGCGAGGGCCCGGGCGAGACCGGCGGGGAAGTCAGTGACGGTGATGTTGTCGAGGTGGACGCTGCCACCGGTCGCTGCGGCGGCCATGACCATGGTGGCTGCCTCGATCCGGTCGCCCGCCACGGCGAAGGTGCCGCCGGCGATCCAGTCGCTGCCGGACACATGCAGGCCCTCCTCGTCGAGGTGGACAAGGACGCCCCTCTCGGCCAGGAAGCGGGCGGTCTCGGTGACTTCCGGCTCGATGGACGGGTGGGTGATCAGGCTGGTGCCGTGGGCGCGGGAGGCCAGCAGCAGCGCGGACACCGTCGCTCCTAGGCTCGGTCCGTACGGCGTGCTCACATCCACGGTGAACGCCCGCACCCCGCGGGCACCGCACCGTGCGCGGATGCCGGTGTCGTCTGTGACAACCTCGGCGCCAGCGGCCTGCATGGCCGCGAGGTGCCGGTCGATGAGCCTCGGGCAGAACGCGTCGCCGCCGGGATAGGGGAAGGCGACCTGCCCAGTCCGGGCCAGCACTGCCGCGGCAAGCACCGCGGTCGTACGGACCCGGCGGCCGAGCTCAGGATGGATGACCGGGCAGATGACGCCCGCCGGAGACACCGTGAAGCAGCCGTCGTCGTAGTCGGCGCGGGCTCCGGTACCGCGCAGGATCTGCGCGCACACGCCGCTGTCAGTGATGTTCGGCGCGCCCGTCAGGGCGACGGGGACGTCGACCAGGAGGGCGGCGGCGTAGAGGTGAAGGGCGATGTTCTTGCTGCCCTGCACCGGCATCCGGCCAGACAGTGTGTGCCCGCCGGTGATCCGCACGAGGGCGGTGTCCTTGGCGTCGTGGGCGGGGGCGGTGGTCACCGCGGGTCACCGGACCCGGGAGCCGGCGGGCAGGAAGCCGCCGATGTGGTCGCGGGGGTAGACCACCGTGCCCGGCCCGATCAGCGTGCCCGGCGACAGGACGGTCCCGGCCGGTAGGGCGACCTCGTCGCCGATGACGGCGCCGAACTTCGTCTGGCCGGTGGGGAGGCGCCGTCCGTCGAGGTTGACGGTAATTTCCTGGATCGCCGGCTCCGGGACGGGGCCGCAGTCGCACCGCAGTCCGGTGGTGGAGCAGAACGAGCCGACGTTGACCCTCCGGCCGATCACGGAGTCCCCGATGAAGCTGGGGTGCTTCATGAAGACGTGCCCGGCCAGCAAGCTGCGGGTGATCTCCGCGCCGAACCCGATCCGGCAGCCGGGGCCGATCACACTGTGGTCGCGGACCATCGCGCCGGCCGCCACGACGGCGCCGGTGCAGATCAGGACCGGACCGATCACCTGGGCGCCCGCCTCGATCCGGGCCCCGGCCTGGACGATCACCTCGCCCTGCACCACGGCGCCGTCCTCGACGACACCCTGTCCATCGCGCAGCTGCTCACCCCCGTGGGCGAGGTCGTCGGCCATCGCGGCCTTGATGTCGAAAACGCTCGAGCAGCGGCCTAACAGGGCGGCAACGTACGGGCCGAGACCCTCGGGCCGTACGTAGTAGGCGGGAGTGAGGCGGACATCGGTGATCGGCGCCGTGCGCGGGACGGGATTCACGGACTGCATCAGAACCTCCCGGAGTTGGGGGCGGCCCGTGGCTGCGGACCGCTCGCTCTTGAAGGTCGTCGGGGACGGGCAGCCAGCGGGAGGGGCGCTGTCCTGGCCTGCAAAGCCGTTTGCATCTCATGCAAACGGTCTGTTGGCCGCACTGTCCTAGGACTACGGTTGAAGCGGCGCAGCCTCGGCTATCGGCGGGAACGAGGTACTGATGCGGTCAGCGAAGCATGAGCGACCCTTGGGGCCGGTGTGAGGCCCGGGGAACTGATACGCCAGACCCGGCAGGCCAAGGACCTCACGCTCGCCGAGCTGGGCAAGCTGACCGGGTACTCCGGGGCTCAGGTCTCCCGATACGAGCGGGGCATCTCACCGCTGACCGACATCGACGTGCTGCGGCGATTCGCCGACGTCCTCGAACTCCCGCGCCAGGCGTTCGGCCTCGCTCCGCCCGCGCCTCGCCCGGAGATACGACACGGTCAGCCGATCGGAGCATCTGCGGCCTTCCCCTGGATGCCCACCCATAGGCTGGGCAGTCCAGGACAGGAGGACGGTGAAGATCCGTTGCGGCGAAGGAAGTTGATTGCGGGCTTGGCTGCCACGGCCGCGGCAGCCGCTGGCTCCCCACTCCTTGGGAACGGAACAGCCCAGGCTAGCGAGGCCATGCTCGGAGAGCTGCTTGTCGCCCGTCTGCGTGATGCCATGCTCGGCCTCGGGCAGGCCCCGGTGATGCCGCTGGCCGAGACACTCGCGACAGACTTCACCCGTGCCCTCGCCGACTTCGACGCCTGCCGTTACGCCAGCCTCGCGGTGCGCCTGCCACGCCTCATCCGCTCCGGACATGCGCTCACCGCCAGCGCCCGTGAGGCTGGGGACTACGTGCTCCTGGCCAAGAGCTACCTGCTGGCGACCCGCATGCTCGTCAAGTTGGACGAGCAGCAGCTCGGCTGGCTGGCCGCCGACCGCGCCCGCCAGCTCGCCGAAGCAGGCGGCGCACCCCTCGCTGTTGCCGAGTCTGCCCGGCAATTGGCCGTGCTCGCTCGAAAAGCTGGATGGCATCAGGAAGCCCTGTCGATCGCCCTGACCGCCGCCGACCACCCGGACCTGCGCAGCGCCGGACGCGCGGGAACGGCCCTACGAGGGCTCCTCGTCCAGAGTGCGTCGTACACCCTGGCCAGGCGGGGCGACCGGGACGGGATGCGAGAGCTCACGGACGAGGCCGCCGCGATCGCCACGGAACTCGGCGGCCGCACCATGCTTCGTGACCACGGCGGGGGCTTCAGCCCCCTCACCGTGCAGCTTCACCGGATCAGCGCCGAAAACCATGCGGGGGATCCTCTGGCCGCGCTGGATGCTGCCCGCATGATCTCGCTGAAGGCGCTGCCCAGCGTCGAGCGTCGCTCTCGCGCCCTCGGTGACATCGCCGTCACCTACGACCGCCTCGGCCGCCGCAGCGACTGCGTCCGAACCCTCCTGGCGGCGGAACGATGCGCTCCCGAGGAGACCCATGCCCGCCCAGCGACGAAATCGCTGATCGCTGGCCTGCTGGTCTCGGGGCCCACATCGACCGAGCTACGCGGCCTTGCCGAGCGCAGCGGCGTTCTGGCCTGAGAAGTGCCGTGGGCGAGGTGCGAAGGTCCTAACCCACTACGGATGGCCGAAGACCGAACCCGATCCGCCGGTCAGCCCGGAGGGAGCGACCGTCCATCACGTTCGGCTCCGGCCCGCTGGCCCTGCGCGGTACGAGTCAGCGGTCAGGGTTTTGACGCCGGAGAAACTCCCGGGCTCCGCGAAGGTGGATGGCCAGGCGCTTCTGGGTGACGCGGCTTTCGAGGCGGACACAAAGTCCGCCAGGGAGGCCGCTGTCAGCCCGACGGCCGGTCGGCAGCAGCGATGCGTCAAGGCCATCCCGCTGCGCGATGAGGGTGCCGAGTTCGTGGCGGGTGACGGCGTCCGGGCCGGCGAGGTGAAAGACGCCGGCCGCATCGGACAGGGTGAGCTCCCACAGGGCGGCGGCCAGGTCGCGGACGTGGACTGGGCATCTGACATCGTCGGTGAACAGGGCCCCGTCCCGTGTGCCGGCGGCCAGAGCGTGCACCAGGCGTTCGTGCTCGGACCGGCCATCGCCGATGATCAGGGAGGTCCGTGCGACGACGGCGCCCGCGCTCAGGAGCCGCACGGCCGTTTCGGCCGCCGCCTTCGCGGCCCCGTACGGTGTTACCGGGTCGGGCAGACACGTCTCGTCGTACAGGTCCTCGCGGCGGCCGGAGAAAACGGCGTCACTCGAGACGTGGACCAACTTGATGCCCCGTTGCGACGCAACTTGGGCCAGGCGCATCCCGCCCTCGGCCGTGACCGCCCACTCGGCTCCGCCGCTGCTCGCGTTGATGACCGCGCTTGGGCTGACGGCATCCAGGACCTCCTGGAGATTCGCCGAGTTGCGCAGGTCGAGGCGGTGCCACGCGCCGGCGCCCTTGCCAGGGTGCGAGTGGAAGGTGGCGGCCGTCTCCAAGCCCGCTGAATGGCCCTGGCGGGCCAGCTCAACGCCCAGGAACCCGCTGCCGCCCACAATCAGTACCGTCACGCCTCCCCACGCTAGGACTGCAAGGTGCGTCCTGTGGCGGATCCGTCTGAAGTGGGTGCTTAACGTTCAGCCTTTGTCAGCCCAGGGCTGTGTCGAAGGTCTTGCGGTTGGCCGATGTGTAGGCGTGCTCTTGCTCGGACCACTGGATGCGCCTGGCGATCGTGTGGTCGTCGGCGACGTGCGGGAACGGGCCTGCGAGGTGGCTGTGCCACCACCTGGCGTTGCGGGCCTGGCGGTCGAGCGCGGCATCGATGAGGCGGGAGCGGGAGGTGGCGTCGAGCCCGTACGCGTCGGCGAGGACGCGTACCTGTGCGGCCTGGACGGCGGCGGGCGGAGCGGTGGGTTTGGAGGAGATGCACCAGGTCCACGCCATGTAGCCGAGGTCTTCGAGGGGATCGCCCGGGGCAGCGGTGTCGAAGTCGATGAAGGCGGTCGGGATGTCGTCGGTGAAGACCGTGTTGTTCGGCCCCGGGTCGTGGTGGCAGACCACGGGATGCCGTCCGGTCAGGCGACTGCTGCGGGTGGCGTCGTGGAAGGAGCGGAGGAGGGTGCCGGCCGCGGCCACTTGGGGGTCGGTCCAGCGCTGGAATCGGGCGGGCACCCAGCCGGGGAGGTAACTGAGGATTTCGCGGCCGGCTGTGTCGAACCCGAGGTGGCGCGGAGCGCCGGTGAAGCCCTCTCGCTGGAGGTCACAGAGCAGCTCGGCGACGAACGATGACGATGCCGTGGCTGGCCGCCGGACGGTGCGCCCGACCCTGACCACGCCGAAGGTGATACGTCCGCCGGACAATGGCACTTCGTTCTCCATGGGCCTCATCCTGGCCCCCTTCGTGCGCCGAGCACTCAGCCGACTCTGCACTCGCAGGGCATTGGTCAAGTTCAGCGGCAAACGGACGTGCACGTGACACGCGCGCCGCATCGGTGACGCAGCCGGATGACGCTGCACCGTTCTCTCCCACGATGGTGTTGACCTGTGCTTCTACCGTCCGGGGGCCGGTCGGCGGACGCTGATGACGCTCGGGCGCGCCATGTCTCTCCTTCCTTCCTCCCCCTCTTTCGTTGAGAGAGATGGGGTCGGAGAGCGTCATAGCGTCATGGGGTTGCTGGTCGGAGGGAACGTCCCAGGTCGCGGCTGGTGCGGACCAGGTGCCGGGTGCGTCATGGGCAGCGTCAGCTCGGCGTCATCTCTTCACGGCCGAGGCCGTCCCCGGCGCCTCGTCGGTCGTCGGGGTAGGCGGCTGACAGCCCGCGGGGTGGCTTCGGTCTGTGCGGGCCGGTCTCCCGGGGGTGTCAGGGACGTGCTGAAGGCCCGCGCGTCTCGGATGGCGGCGGGTTCGGTGACGGGATTGGTGGCTGGTTCGCGGCCGGGCGGGAGCCTGAGGTCAGGCCGGCGGTCCGGAGTCCGGACGAAGGGTGATGAGGAAGCCTCGGGTGGCGCTGGTGCGGGGCAACTTGCGGATGTCGATGCCGCGTTGTCGCAGCGCCGGTGCGAGGGAGGTGAGGCGGGCGGAGAGCAGGGCGGTGGTCTTGGGCCAGGTGTCCGGGATGGGCCCGGGCGGCCGCAGAACCTCGTCGATCTGGCCGGTGGTGGCGCGCCACTCGGTGCTGCCGGTGGCGGACCAGCGGGTGAGGGCGGTGGCGACCGGGTCGGCGTCGATGACGTCGTCGGTGACCGCGTCCTGGGAGCCGGTGTAGGTGTTCAGGGTGTCCCATCCGGTGACCTGGTCCAGGGCCCACAGCAGTTCGGCCCAGTCGGCCATCCGCGGCTTCTGGTCAAGTTGGTCGGCCGCGTCGGGCAGCTTCGCCCACACTGCGGCCGCCAGGTCGAGCAGGCCGCCGAGGATGCGGCCGTGGTCGGCGCGGTAGTGGCGCCACAGGTCGTGCTCGCTGCGCCGGGCCTTGGGGTCGATGGCTTCCAGGGTGAAGGGCAGCAGGCGTTCGGCGAGGTCGGGCTGGAGGGCGCCGACGTCGATGCCGGTCAGCAGGACCGGGCGTTGGTAGGCCCAGGAGGTGACGTCGTCGTCGGTGTAGACCTCGCGCTTGGCGACGGAGGCCCCGGTGACCGCCCGGCACAGGAAGTCCGAGAGCCACTGCGGGATGCCGGCGAGGTTGTCCAGGCCCATGGTCCACCCGGCGGACGCGGCAACCGCGCCGTCGTCCTCGCTGCGGGGGACGTTGCGGACCTCGGCGCGGATCCCGTCGAGCACGCGCAGCAGCTGCCGGGCGCTGGTTGTCTTGGCCGTGCCGCGCTCCCCGTTGAAGTACGCGATCGGGCGTGGCATATCGGGTCTCAGCCCGGCCAGCAGCCACGCGACCGCCAGCCGCCAGGACGGCTCAGCCAGCGCGGACAGCTCCCGCAGCAGCCCGAGTCCGGCCTGCCAGCCGCCCGGATCTCGCTCAGGCAACGGGAGTTCACCGGTCAACCGGGTGCGCCGCCACAACGGACCCTCGCCGATCGGCGGGGTGGTTACCGACCATGTGCCCGGCTCGATGCACACGCTGAGCCCGTCGGAGCGGCCCAGGTCGAGCCAGGTCGCCTGTTCGTCAGCCGGGTCGGTAGCGATCCGCAGGCAGACCGGCTGTTCCTCGGCGTCCAGCGCGAGGGCGTCCATGGAGGCGATCGCGTCGGTCAGGCAGCCCTGGGACGGGGAGCGGCCGGTGCGCAGGACGTAGGCCCGGTTGAGGAGTTGACGCAGAGAACCGGTGCCGCCGAAGCCGCCCTTGGCGCGCAGCGGGCGGGCGATCGGCGGCCCGTCGACGGGGACGGCGTACGCGGTCTGGTCGTGGCACACCAGCTGGTACTGATCCATGCCCAGGTGCAGCAGGATGTCGGCCTGCGACAGCTTCGGCTCCTGCTCGGCGGGCCGGGCTGCGTCCGGGCCGCCCGCGCCGGCCGGTTCGGCGGGCTGGGGTTCCCGGGCCGGGGAGGGCAGCGCGGCGCGGGAGGTGAGGGGGTGGTTCATGACCGTGCTCCCGGGCTCGGGACGGTGCGCGGCGAGCGGATGCCCGCCTGAAGTGCGCGGCGGAGGGTGGACTGGGCTTTGGCCTCTCCGGGGTCGATCCCGGCCTGCTCGGCGGCGTCGGTGAGCGCCTGGTGGACCTGGTCGTGCTCCAGCAGCCCGGCCCCGACCAGTTGCCCGAGCCGGAACCCGGCGCGGTTGAGCTGGTCGTTGCGGCCGGCGCGGGCCGATGCCACCGCCTCGAGTTCGCCGCGCAGCGCCGCGGCGGCGTACGCGGTGGCGTCCCCCGGACCGTGCTCGCGGGTGGGGCGGGGAAGCCGGACCCGGCGGGGCGGGCCGACGGCCGGGTCGCGGTGGCGCAGTCCGACGCGGTCCAGCTCCAGCGCGACCCACCGCGGCAGCCGTACGGGGCTGTCCTGGTGGCCGGCGATCCGGTAGCGGCCGGCCGTGGTGACGGTGCCGGGCGCGACCGCGGTGGACCAGCCGGCCCGTACGTCGACCTGCCAGCCGAGCCGGCCCGCGCCCTGCACGTACCGGCTCGTGTCCCCGGCGCGGTACCACAGGTGGATCCCGCCGGACGGGGTCTGCACGGTCAGCGTCGCCGGGGCCTCCAGCAAGCTGCCCGCCCGCCGCACCCGGCACAGCAGCTCCAGCACGTCCGCCCCGGTCCGCACCCGGTCCAGCTCCGGGCCTGGGTGCTGCGTCAGGTCGACGCCCGGCAGCAACAGCGCCTGCTCCGGCGGCGGACGGTCGTGGTCGTCGAGGTCGAGCACCACCAGGCCGGACGGCCCAGT
Source organism: Streptomyces mirabilis (assembly GCF_018310535.1). Taxonomy (NCBI): domain Bacteria; kingdom Bacillati; phylum Actinomycetota; class Actinomycetes; order Kitasatosporales; family Streptomycetaceae; genus Streptomyces; species Streptomyces mirabilis. The sequence goes on from NZ_CP074103.1 coordinate 438,675, forward strand.
GGCCACGCCGACGCCGAAGTCTTGGCCGCGCCACCAGCGGTGGATCAGCTCCCGCTCCCGCGTTGCCGCCCGCACCCCGTGGCAGTACCGCCCGGCGTCACGGCACGCGCACCCGTCCGCATCGGGGAAGCCGCACGGCGGGCGCGCCCCGGTCGACGGCGGCCGGCACCGACGGCAGTTGCCCGCCGGACGCTTCGACCCCGGCAGCAGCGGATGCACCCACCACCCCCGCTCAGCGCACCGCAGGGCCAACTCCACTCCCCCGATCACGCCGCGCTCACCGCCTCCCGGCACTCGCCCGCCGCCGGCTGCGGCACGCGGATCTCCTCGTCGAGCGGACGCGCCGCCAACTCGACCATCCGCTGCCCCCAACCGACGACCTCCTCGGAAGCCGACGGCCGATCCGCGGCCCTGACCTGGCCGAGCCGCTGGGCGAGAAGGAGCTCCGCGCAACGCTGCCGCGCCTGCTCAGACGCCGCCCGGGCCTGCAGCTCACCGCTGCGCCGCGCCCGCTCGATGGCGAAGACCCGTTCGGCCTCAGCCTGGGCCTCCGCCGAGTCCAGCAGAGCGTCCACCGCGCGGGCCCGCTCCGCCCGCAGCAGCTCCTCGGCCAGGTTCCGCGCCTCCCAGGCCACCGCAGCCTCCGGCATCCCCTCGCGCCTCAACCGATCGGCCGCGCGGCCGACTTCGCCCTCGAGCCGGACCCGGTCCGCGGCCAGCCGACCCGCCACCACGCCCAGATCCTTCACCGGCCCGTTCACGGCAGCCGCGACCTGCGCCGCCTCCTCCACAGCCGCACGGACCGTGCGGCTGTACGAGCACACCGGGCACAGGCCAGCGGCCTCCGGGACCCCGCACTCCTCACACGCCTGTGCCGCCAACTCCGCCTTCGCTACCTCGAGTTCCTCGCGCTGCTGCGCCCAGACCACCTCTCGGCGCGCCCGCTCCGCCACGGCACGCTCGCGCCGTACGGCGTCCCGCGCGGCCCGCAGGGCGACCTCCCGGCTCAGCCGCCGTTCGACCTCCGCCCGGGCCTCGGCCGGCGCCAGGCGGGGCAGCTCGGCGGCCATGGCCTGGACGACCTGGTGCCGCAGCGCGCGCCGGTCCCCGATCAGGAGCTCACAGCTCGGGCACACCAGACCGGTGTCCATCCGAACCTGGTCGTCGCACGCCGTCGCGTAGCACTCCGCCCGCTGCGGCAGACCCCGCGACAACAGCCAGCCGACCGGCTCGCGCACCCGCTCACCGTGCTGAGCAGCAAGCCGCCGCTCCAGCCGCTCGGCCAGCACCACCGGAGCCTGCTCCGAGCCCACGATCCCGGCCAGCCGCCGCAACTCGGCCTTTAGCGCCACCCGCACCCGTGTGCGCCCCCCGGCATGCCCGATACGGGCCCACTCCAGCCGCACCGGGTCCAGCACCTGCTCCAGTCCTCGCGGCATCGACCACCGCAACGGCACTGACTTCGCGACCACCGGCTCAGGACGCGTCCGCCCTTCCCCCGCTCGATCTGGCTGCTGTTCCCCGCGAAGCGGGCTACCCCGGCCGCCCGGCTCGTAGGCCGCGCCGATCTGGGGCGCCTCGGACTCGATCTCGCGCCCGTCCGCGCGCTCCGGCAACGGCGGGAACCCCAATGCGGCTTCGCCGGAAAAGCAAGACGAAGCTGCACCAGAACCACCATGAGTAACCACCGGCGCGTGGTCGGCGTGGAGTAGCGCACCAATAGCCTCTGCCTCCGACGCCTTGGCCCCTTCCTGGTCCTCGCGTTCCCCCAGGTCAGAAGTGCTTTCCGGTCCGGTCCAGAGTTCCTTGGCCCCCTCCTGATCCCTGAGTGCACCATCGCCCCCGTCATCCAGGCCGCCGTCCACGACGTCGAAGAACCCCTGCTGAACCCACCCCTCCCCCGGCTCCTCTGGCCTCGCCTCGCCCAATCCCGAAGCACAGTGCGCGCAGAATCGCTCCTCCTCTGGAGCGACCTCGTCCGCTCGCTGGTCCTCGGCCGGATCGGGCACGATCCGCAGCTCGGCTGCGGTACCCCGGCCGTGCGCGGCCGCCACCGCCGGCACCACCATCCGAATCCGGGCACCGGGCACACCCCTGCCCCGCACCTCCAACGCCTCCTGCTGGACCAGCCCGTCCACCAACCGGGCCGCCTCTGCCACCGAGCACCCCAACAGTCGCGCAACCGTCGCATCCGCCCGGTCGTAGTCAGCCGCGACCGCCCCGCCGACGAGCCGCACCCGACCATCCGGCCGGGCCGCCAGCACCAACCGCAGCAAGGCCAGCCGCTCCGCCGCAGCCCCCCGGCCTCGCCGAGCACCAAGTAGACCCGCGGGCGTCTCTCGCTTGCCCACCGGCGCCCACCCTGGCGCGAACAACGCCTCGCACAACGCCAACAGGACCGACAACTCACGCTTCTCCAGCACCAGAGGGTCCGGGCGACAACGAGCCTGAGCAGCTGTCAGCGGCAGCAACTCCCAGCGCAGTCCATCAACCCGTCGAGTCCCGTCGACGGTCTTGGTCACCACCTTGGTTGCCACCGCACCAGAACCACGAAGGCCAGGAAGCACGCGGTGATCGACCCAAGACTCAGACACGCCCAGCCACCGGGCCAACTGGCCTGCTCGAAGCTCAAGTTGGGACCCGCCTGCTGGCGACTTCGCCAGCAGGACAACAGCCGCCAGGGCTTCAACCAGCGGACGCCGACGAAGCGATCGGTCCGTTACGAGAGCCTCAAGCGCGTCAGAGAGACGCTCCCGCATCCGCGGGAGCAACAACAACGGCGCAGACAACGCTGAGGCATCGGCAGACCTAGGCGCGCTGGGTGAGGGCGACCACTGGTCTGATGCGTTCCGATGCCCGGGAAGAGAGCGTGGCCTCTTTGTCAAAGTTTGGGCGTAGTTCGAAGAAGACTCCTGAGAGTCCGTTTTTGGCAATACGAAACTAGCCCCACGGCTGGCAGCTATGATCTGCTCCTGTCGAGGGATATGAGGGAAACCGTCATCGCCGTCCGGCCGGCTTGGGGAAGCACAGGGGCCAGACGCGACATATTCAGATAGAGCGGGCATCACCTCCCTTCGACGGGGCTAGGGGGGCGCAGAACACCAGGTTCTGCGCCCCCCTAGCCCCGTATGAGCGCACGATCAGCGCTGGCCAGCAGCCTTGACATCGAGGACGGCGGCGTAGGGACGTGACGAGATATGACGCCGGCCCTCGCACACCAAATGGCGTGGCAGAGAGCCAGGCGCTGGGTAGAGGGACAGCCAGCCGGGCAGCGGCTCAGCCGCGCGAGGGCGAGATGTGCGCACAGCGATAGTGCGAGGGAGCAGGCCGTGAGGGCGCTTCCGCAAGACAGGGCACGCAGGGCCCCTTGCGAGCGCCGTCAGCCTGGGGCAAGACGGCATGGGCTACCAGTTTCACAAGCGTGACGAGGGAGACACGTGTAGCCGAGGCTCCGGTGGGTGGAGACGACTCGGCTGGGGGCTGGTAACCTCAAGGATGGCGAGAGAGGCTACCTAGCCTTATCAGTCCGGCACCCACCCTGTTTGCGGCAGGTACGTGGGTGCCGTTCTTTTTATGCGGCTGCCTTGGCGGCTCCTTCTTCGAACTCGTTCTCAAGGCGCTGCTGAAGCTCTTCGTGCCAGGTCCCGATGGGCAGGACGTGGTACGGCAGCTTGCTCGCGAGAGCCTCCTCGCTGAGCTGCAGCAGTTGGTAGTCCTGGTGCGCCAGGGCGACTGACTCGGGGAAGGCGACGAGCCGTGTTCGCGGGTGAATCTTGTCTTCCGAGCCGGGCTCGGAAGCCGCGACCAGCAGTTCCATCACTATCCGAACGGCATCCCAGTCGCGCTGGAACGCTGTCGTAGTGCGTTCGCCCTGTTGAGAATCCCGGTTCGTCGACCGCGTAGCGCCGAGGGCCGCAGCCACCTGAGCAAGGACAACGTCGTGCGGGCGCAGCTGATTTGCGTCAGGTAGAAGGCCGATCCGAGCCAGGTTCTTGAGAGTTCCCGCGCCGACTCCGGACCATTCGGACACGGTGCGCTGCGACATCGTCCCGTTTCTGCGCACGGGTGAACGACGTGGCGGCACTTGGATCTCCCTCCGCTGGCAACTGGCAGGTGAGCACGAGACTATCGCGCTGTGCTGCGAATCATACGACCCTCGCGCATCTCTGATGCAAACCCATAGTTTTCAGCGTGTCGCCAGGCTGACGTGCTGGCGGTATCCATCCACGCCAGGACCTCCCGATTGGCGAATATGCGCAGGTAGATCGGCATATTGCGACGGGGGGCATGGCTCGCCGAGGGGGCTGGCCTGCTGGCAGGGGAGGGTCCCGCATTCCCAAAGGTGCACGAGGGTCGCGCAGTTTGGGGGCTGACGCGCCTTCGGCCGATGGCGGGTTCCCCGAGCGTGCGGGACTGCGGACGGCAATCCCCGGGCACGAAGGCATCTACATCGGGAATCCTCGTGTCCCTGTGTTCCGCGCCGTGTCCCGACACGTGTCCCTGCTTGTGCTTATGTGAATTGCTGCTGAAAGAAGAGGGGCGAGCCGCGACGGCGGCTCGCCCCTCATGGACGACTGGGCCCAGGCCGGCCTTGAGCTTGTATCAGTCCGTTGCCGGGGCCTCAGCCCTCAACTGCTCAAGGAACGACTGGACGATCACGTTGACCATATGGCCATGCAGACCAGTGGTGTTTGCGAGAAGAAGCTCGTCCATCATGTCGTTCAGCCAGTCGTCGTTCTCCCGGCTGATGCTGTAGTGGTTGGGGGACGCTGCACCGCTCTCCTCCCCCAGGTGACTGTCTCGGAACTCGTCAGCGGCCTTGATGAGATCGGTGACCGAGACGTGGCGTGCCAGAGTGATGGAGGCGTCCAGGTACTGGCTCGGCTTGAGGTTTCTGAGCCCGAGCATTCGCTTGTCGCTGACCATCTGGCGATTCACCGCGATTGCGACGTCGGCATGTAGCCGGATGTTGCGCTTCGCAGGCTTCGTACCGGTTCGTGTCGCCTGTGCCTGGCGGTAACTCCTCGCGAGCTCGATGTACGCGACCGGCAGCCCCTGCACCTTCTCGGCGAGCTGCGGCGGAAGAGCATCGAGCATTCGCCTCTCGGAGAATCCGCTGGTGGCCGGGAAAGCAGGCCCAGCGGCTCTCCGAAGGGTGACTGCGCCCCCAGACGACTCGCGTCCTCCTGGCGCCTCTTGTCCGTAGACGGGCAGATCGGCGGCAGCGAGCTCTTCAGACCGGAGACGTCGCGGCGGATTTTCAACTGGCGTCTGCGCAGGGATGGGTGTGGTTGCCGCAGGTGAGTCCAGGGCGTCGAGCCGTGCGCTTTCCGCAGCCTGCAGCCTGTTGATCGAGGGCGCGGGTTCGCGTTCGGCGGGCGTGCGTGTGCCCGCGGACTCCTCGTGAGCGACTCCAACGTGTTCGGGTGCGGCCGCTGGTGCGAGCTCGGTCGGCGTGCTCTCGGCGGTCGGCTGGTCCTGCACAGGCCCGGCTGGCTCACTGTCCACCGGAGGCTCGGGCACATGTACGTCCGTTGGACTGGCAGACGCGCCGGCATCCGAGGGCTCGGTCTGTTCGGGTGCGGCCGCTGGTGCGAGCTCGGTCGGCGTGCTCTCGGCGGTCGGCTGGTCCTGCAGGGGCCCGGCCGGCTCACTGTCCACCGGAGGTACCGAACCGGACGTCGTCTGGGGATCGCTGTTGATCTTGGAAAGGGCGCCAGACGCTGACAGCTGGTTCAGCTTTCCGAAAGCAGCGCTGGCCTTCGGTGCCTTCCGCCGTCGAGCGGGAGTCTGACTCCCTCCTTTGGCTTCAGCCATTACTGGGCCTCCACCTCGTCCTTGAGCCAGGCAGCTTCTCGCTCGGCGATCACGGAAGCCGGAACTCCGAGCGCCTCGGCGAGTACTGACCCGAAGTGGCCGAAGTCGTCTGGAATCGAGCCCCAGGTGTCAGCGATGCCTTCGAGGAGAGGAATGGTGCCCTCCAGAAGATCCACGCTGGGAAGGCCGTCCGGGTGGTCGGCGCTCTCGCCGTTGATCAGCCCCTGGATGTAGTCGCGAGCGTTGGTGAAGCTGCTGCGCTTGGGGAACGACTTAGCGAGCATGACGAAGAGGTCGATGCGCTCGCCCATCTCCTTGAGGAGGTCGAACGTAGTCGTCAGCTGGACCACATCGCCGACGTGCTGCTGGGTCGGAACGATCCCTCGCTTAGTCAGCATCCAGGCGGTCTTCAGGACCCCCTTGTCCGTGGGGCCAACGTCGATCACCAGGTGCTTGAAGCCTCGCGCCATGAGATCCGTGACCTGCTTGGCCATGGCGGGGCCCGTGTACCCGACGACGGTTACGAGGGGCGGCCAGTCGTCTCCGGCTGCGGCCTGCCACTTGAGGCAGGTTTTGTTGGTGTCGTCGGCGTCTACGAGGAGAACGGGTTCGCCGGTGAGTGCCAGGATCAAGGCAACGTAGACGGACATCGTCGTCTTCATTACGCCGCCCTTGGCGTTGCCCATGGTGATCTTCACGCCGTCAGGCGTGTTGAGGGCAGCAAGGACGGCTGTCCTCAAGGGTTCCGGGAGGCTGTAGATCAGTTCCCGAACTTCGGTGCTGACGTGAGAAGGCACTGTCAGGGCAGGCGGCGTGATGTTCCCCGAAAGGAACGTCGCGGGAACCGCATCGGCTTCGCGGGCAGGAGAGGGCACCAAGCCCTGGGCCTGCTCCGTAGCGAGTTGCTCAGGCATGAGAGTGGAGTACCTGCTTACTTCTTGGCGAGTTGCTACTTGTCGGCCGAACAGTCCAGTCAGTCGACGCTTCGGCGACCCTCAGATTGCGGTGAGTGCCGTAGTGGTGGGGCTTCCTGATGGGGTGACGTGAAGCCCTACGTGCTTCTCGTGACCCGATCGCTGGTGCCCGACGGCTGGTCGCTGCGACGCCGAGCTTGCTGGGTTGCTGCCCGGGTGCCATCCAGTCCACTGGACGGCGGGCTCACGCTAGCAGAGATGAGATGACTCACTGGGGTTGGCACGCAGAAAGAAGCGTGCAAGGGGGGGTGGTGTGACGGCTTGGAACGCAGTCCGTCGGGCGAGTCTAGGGTCGCCCGGGTGTGACTCTGGAGTGTCTGCAGACCGGATTCAGGACTGCGCTCGCTGGTCGAGATTCGGGGGAGCGGTCGACTGATAGAGCCGGTCGTGTCCCTGTGTCCCGCGCTGTGTCCCTTCCTGTGTCCTAGGTAGTGAACATGTGAAAGTGCAGGTCAAAGCGTGTTTTTAAGATCCCTTTACTGAGCGCAAGAGCTGATCTTGTGAGGCCTCGGTAGGCGATCTGCGCCTCAGTCTTCCTCTCGAATGCGTTAATTTAAGACATCAGGCGTATGTCAACTATTCGTGTCAATAGGTAAATTCAACCCATGTGCGCGCTGCGTCGCGACCGGCCAAAGACTCGGAGGGAGGGAGGATCCGTCCTCCGAGGGCGGACCGTTCCGACGTGGAGCAGGTGAACCACGTCGGCGCTCATGGCCTCAACGAAGGACACGAACGGGTGAATCGGCTATCCCTCGCGCGGTGGCTCGCTTGGCCCGGGGGCCGGAGGTCGGGGCGCGGTCAGTCTGCCGACTTGCACCTGTCGGTAGGGCGTTGCGCGGGGTCGAGCGCGACTGCCGACACGTCGACCTCGCATCGGCGAGTTGACGAGCGATGACGCGGGTGGGGTACGTCCGACGCTCAACGAAGCAGCTTCCCTGGGTGGCCGGCGCGACCTTGACTGGCGGGCCGAGCGGGAGGAGTCGCGCACACGGTCGACGACCATGGCAATAGCGAGGAGTCGCTCGGCCGGGCCGCCAAGCGTGACCGTCTCGCAGGTGTCCCTGTGTCCCGCCCTGTGTCCCGCCCTGTGTCCTAGGTAGTGAACATGTGAAAGTTCATGTCAAGGCCGCTGGAACGCTGAAGTGCACGAACCAGCGCGTCTTGTGGATCAGCCTGCCGAAACCGGCGCGAGGGTGCCGTGTTGCCTGTCAGGCTGAGCCCTCGCATAACCGGGAACGTACGGACGGAACGCACCATGGCACGCAGCCCGCTCACCGCCGCTCAGCAGCGGCGGGTGCAGTGGAAGACCATCGACGGGGCGCTCGCCCCCTTCTCCACCGATTCGCTCACGGTGCTCCTCCAGGCCGCGCTGGCGTCTCCGGGCTGTTCCCGCGTTCACGATCACCTCCTGCTGCTGTGGACCCGCACTCTGCGAACTCCAGCGCGTACCGGTGCTGCTGCGGCCGCGGCGGCCGCGGCGGACTTGCCGGGGCTGGTCGAGGCCGCCGGGCGCGCGGCGCCCGGGCGCGGCGTGGTGACCGACCGGGTTCCCAGCGACGTACGGGGCAGGGTCCGGTTCGCCACGTCGGCGGGGGAGCGGCTGCTGGTCCATCCCGGGCAGCTCGCGCACCCCCTCCTGGTCCTGCGCAGCTTGCAGCTGACCGCGCTGGCTGTTGATGAACCGGCGCGCGCAGCGGTCGGGTTCGGATTGAGCGACGTTCTCGAGCTCGCGCTGCGCCTGAGCGACCACACCCTCACCGCGGTGTCCCCGGCGTGGCCGGCTGGCGCGCCGGACGAGGACCCGCAGGTCGTGTGCGCTCTCACCGAGGACGAGGTCGGCGCCGCCCGTCTGCTGGCCGGCGCGGACCTGGACGCGGTCACCGCCGCGTGCGGGCAGCCGGCGGACGCCGCGCGGGCGCTGGATTGGCTGACCGAACCGATCGAGGGCCTTCCGCTGCGCTACCACCCGCAGGCGCCGCTGCTCGGGCCGGTCCTCGCGGTCACCGCGCACGGCCGGCGGGTAGCGGTGCCGGCCTGCGCCGCGACCGATGCCCTCGCCCCGTCCGCCGGCCGCCTGCTTGGCGCTCTTCCCGCCTCGGCGGTGGAGGCCGCCGAGGAGCGGTTGCAGGACCTCGTCGTCTCCCGCACCGCGCAGTTGCTGGGCATGGAAGAAGTCCCGGCCCGTCCCGGCCGGGTGTGCGTGCTGTCCGCACCCGCCGACCGCTACGACATCGCGATCGTCAGCGCGCTGGCCGAGGGCGCCCTGTCGGCCCGGATCGAGGAAGCGCGTTCCGTCCTGGGCGAGTTGGCGACGGGGCGGGGCCGCCTGGTCGTCTACGGCGGGCCGCGGTTCCTGGGCCCGGAGCTCATCGAGGACACCGTCTACCTGCACACCGAGGAACTCGCCGAGATCCTTGCCGACGCAGAAGGTGACCTGGCCGTACTGGCCCTGTTCATCCTGGAACTCACCGAACACCCGGGCGTGCACGGCGTCTTCTACCGCGACGTGCTGCACGCGTGGACCGCGTGGCGGCGCGAGACGACGCTGCTGCCGCCGGGCCCGTACCGCGACGAGGTCGCCGCCGTCTCGCCGGCCGTGCACGACGTGTCATGGGAACGGGCCGCGGCGTGGGCGGCCACCGACGAGGTGCTGGCCGCCGCTGAACTGCCCGAAGCCCTCCACTGGCGCTTCGCCCGACTGGACAAGCCCGACCCGGACCCCGTGGGCGAGCACGCCGACCTTGTCTACCCCACCTCGACGGGCCAGATGATCGCGCACGTCTCCACGCTCCCACCGCTCGTGGTCGTCGCCACCGTCCGCCCCGGCCCGGACACGTTCCTCGACCCAGGCACGATGACCGGACTCGCGGACGCCCTGCGCACCACCCTGGTCACCTGTCCCACGGTCGCCGACCACGCCACGCTCCCCGACGGCGCCCCCATCGTCATCGAGCTGACCGCAACCGCCGAGCCCCACCAGCCCCCGGCGACCGCCGGCGTGGACACTGAACCCGACGGCGACCCGGAAGCGGGGGAGCGGTTGCTGCTGCACGTCGGCGCAGATCCGGACCGCGCCCGCATCGGCGTGGACATCGACCCTCCGCTGCTGGCCGCGTTCACCGGCGACGGCCGCCAGGGACACCACATCGTCGGCCAGGTGCTGCACCACCTGCTCGACCAGATCCGCCAGGCCCGCGGCGCCGGCCCCGGCACCGACCGGGAGACCTACCTGGCGGAATGGGACACAGCCCACCCGGTCCTGCGCCTGAGCGGCGCCACCAACTCCTGGCCCGCCACCGCACCCGCCTACACCCTGCCGCGCTCGCCCCACCTGCACGCCCGCGCCCTGAGCACCGCGGCCGCGGCCGTCCGCCGAGCCCGGATCCCGGCCGGCACATGGAGCGGCCCGCAGGCTTACGCCCGGGGCGGTCCCGCCGAGCAACTGCTCCACGCGCTGGAGGAGATGCTCGCCGAGGAGATCCGCGCGCACCGGCCCGACCTGGTCGACGAGTTGGCCCGCCACCTGAACGCCGCCTGGGCCAGCCGCACGCGCGGCGACGCCGAGGCCGCCGCGAACCTGACGGCGCCGTGGGCGGAGAACTGGATCGAGGAGGCAGGCCGGCGCCAGAGCGACGGCGCCAACGCGACCTCCGCACTGCAACTCCTGCTCCAGCAGGCGATCGCCACCCCGCCCGCCGGCGAAAAGCCCGTCGACACGATCGCGGTCGCCGAGCTCGTCGCCCTGGCCGAGCTCGTACGACACTGCGGCACCACCGCAGTCGCCGCCGCTCGCCGCCTGCACGACCTCCACCTGCAGATCCACCCCACCGGCGTCTTCACCCTCACCGACACCCCCGACCCCGACACCCCCGACCCCGACTCGGCCGACATCCAGGGCACGGACGCCGAACTCGCCGCCCACCTCGGCTTCGACGCCCACGCCTACCAAAGCGCCCGCCAGCAGCACCGCATCACCCGGGCCGCGACCGCCGATCCCGAGCCGCTCGACGCCGCCACCGTCCTGGCCGGCCCGGGCATCCGCACGGCGACCGAGTACACCCAGGCGGAGCTGCCACCCCGCAGCCACCTCGCCCAGGCCGACCGGCTGCTGCGCCAGCACTGGAACTGCGGCCTGGCCGCCCTGGGCGCCGTGCTGGCCACCGCCGTCGACTGGACCACCGGCCCGCAAGGCACCACCGCCGTCACGGCTGAAGACCTCCTACGCGAAGCCGCCGCTTGGTCGAACCTGCCCGACGAGGAGCTGATCGCCGCCACCGAGCGGCTGACCCTGCACCCGGGCAACGCGGCCTCCGTCGGAGCGCATCCCTACACCGAGGTCGAGCGGCGCACCCGCCCCATGACCCACCCCCTGATCACCGCCGGGGACCGGCTGCTCGTCCTTCCCTGGCTCGTCCACGCCGCCCAGGAGCTCTACGCCGGCTACATCGACGAAGGACGACTGCCCCGTCCCGATGTCCCCGATCCTGTCGGGAAGGCCCTGCTCCGCCACCGTCAGCAGCTCGACGAGCTCCTGGAGAGCGACCTCAAGGAGATCGCCCAGCGGGCAGGTCTGCCCCACCGCTTCCGCCTGCTGGAGAAGACTGCCGCCTCTCTCGGCATCCCCGGCCTGACCGGCGAAGTCGACCTGCTCATCGCCGACCCGGACCGCGGGAGGCTGTGGGTGATCGAGGCGAAGAACCCGGTACCCGCCGTGGCACCGCACGCCGTCCTCCAGCACATCCAGCGCTTCACGACCCGCTACCGCGACAAGCTCCTGGCCAAGACGGCCACCATCGCCGCCTTCCCCGGACAAGCCGCGGGGGCCTGCCGGGCCGCTTCCGAACAGCCTTGGCAGGTGCTGCCGTTGATGGTGACCCGCGCTGTGGAGCCCGCCGCGTTCGTCACCGACCCCCGCGTCCCGTACACCACCGCCGACAACCTCGCCCACGTCCTCACCGCGCCGGGCGACCCCGCCCCGGGCTGGATCCCACGCCGGGACTGAACCGGCCCTGCCGGGGCATGCCCCGGCCCTAGGGGCACGTACGGGTCCGCGCGGCGAAGAGGCCGCCGAGGCCGGTGCGGCGTGACGGCATGCGACGGCACACGAGTTGTGTGCCGCAAGTGGCGGGGGAGCGGCCGGCGGCGGGGCGGCGCAGGTACGCGACCGACTCGAAGCGGCTGGGCGGCAGGAGAAGCTCGTCAGTGCCTCAGGCCGGGACCTTCAATCGGTGATCCGAGAGGCAGAGAGCCCGGTCCGCGCTGCTCAGCGCGGACCGGGCTCTCATGGTGCGGGGAGGTAGGTCAGGGCGGGGTGTCGTCGTAGGCGAGGTGAGCCAGGAGGAGAACCTCGGGGCGGCCGAGGAGGTTGTCGGGGTCTGCGTGGGTCCGGTACAGGGAGAGTGCCGCCTCGGCGAGGATGAGCAGCTCTGTGCGGCAGAAGACTTCGTCGATGTCCGGGGCGTCGGGAAGGCCGTTGTCGAGGGCGTCCATGCTGGTCGCGAGGCGCTCCAGCAGCAGCGCCACTTCGGGCGTCACGCCCTGCTGGGGAAGCGGGTGGGCCTGTTTGAGGGTGAGGCAGGCGCGGGCCAGTGTCACCAGGTCGGAGTCCGTGAGATCGCCGCGGGCGACCGGCACGAGTGAAGAGCCGGAGAGGCCGAGCAGCCGCCACAGCCCGTCCGGCGCCCGGCCGTTGGTGGTCGGCTCGGCCTGACCCGGGTTTTCCTCGGCGGGGGTGGCGACGAAGCGCAGCCAGAACCGGCCGTCGCCGGAGTGCATGTCCAGAGTGTCGGGATGGGTACTGCTGACGCGGCCCGGGGGCTGGGCACGCAGGAGTCGGCGGGCGGCCAGGAGGACGTCCAGGCCGGGCAGTTCCCGGTGGTCGGGGTCGGCGGGCTGGGTCCAGCCGGTTTCGGTGCGGACGTGGACGGTGTAGTCGGCGTCGGGGTCGATCAGCTGGCGGGCGGTGGCGTAGGCACGGTCGGGGGTCATGCTGCGGTCTCCTCGGCGCCGGGGCGGTGCTCGTGTTCGCCGCTGTTGTTCACCTTGACGAGCAGCAGGCCAGCCTCGTCGCGCTGGTCCTCGATGTGGATGTAGGGGACGTCGGTGTCGGGGCCCCACTGGGCGCGCCGGCGGATGAGGATGCTGACGCCGAAGACCTGGATCTCGTAGACGTCGCTGGGGGTGTTGTCCTTGGGGGAGGCGTCGACCACGGTGATCGAGGCGTCGCGGACGCGGTGGAGTTCGGGGTCTGGCATGGGGGTTCCCGGGGGTGTCGGCGTGGGGGAGTAGGTGGCGGGGTCGAGTGCGAGGAGGGCGTCGGCGATGGCCGAGGACAGGTGGGAGGGGACGAGGTTGGAGTTCTGCAGCAGCGCGAGCTTGTCGTGCGGGGTGGGCGCGTAGTCGATCGCGTCGAGCACCTTCTGGTCCTCGGCGTCGTCGCACGCCCACTGCTGGGCTTCGGCGAGGAGGGCTTCGTAGAGAGAGCCGGCTGCGTCATGCGGAGTGTTCATGGGTGCCTCAGGTCGGGGTGCCGGGCCCCTGCGGGGCCCGGCACCGGAACGGGGTGTGGTCGGGAGGGCCGGAGCTTCTCGGCGATCAGTTCGTTGATGACCTGGTCGAGCGGGGGAAGGGCGGCGTGCTGCCTCTCCATGTCCTGGAGGCGGGCACGTTCGCGCTCCACGTACGTGGGGTCGGTGGGGGAGCCGTCGGGTTCGCAGCGCATCAGGTGCTTGCCGATCCAGTAGGCGGAGAACGTCGGCTCGGTGTGGCCGTTGAAGGCGACGCGGCCGTCGATGCGGCTGGTGACGGTCCAGACATGAACCTGGCGTGCGCCGAGGATGTGGTGGCGCCACAGCTCGCTGCGCTCGGCGTAGGTGGCGCCGATCTCGGGGAGGGGCTTCGGTCGGCGCGCAGGCTTGGAGTTGGTCACGGAAGCGGCCTTCGCGGTGGGTGGGTCAGGGCTGGTCGGGGAGGAAGTGGACGAGGCGGAGGGGGGTCAGCGGCCCGTGCTCGTTGAAGGCGTCGACGCAGTTGGAACAGGTGGCCAGGCGGGGGTCGGCCGCGATGGGCTGGGGGGTCTCGGAATCGCACAGGGGCCAGGCCCTGGTGCTCGGGGCCAGCGATTCGGTGAGTGGTCCCGGCACCCAGGTGGAGGGGTCGGTCGAGGCTGCGATGCACGCCTCCGTGGTCGGGACGGGCGGAGCGTTGCGGACGGCGTCGGCGAGCCGGAGGAGGAGGGCGAGCACCTCGTCGCGGGTGCCGTGGAGGGCGATGCCGTCGCTGCCGTTGTAGACGGCGGCGGTGATCTCGCCGGGCTCGACGAGCGCGTCGTCGGAGGTGAAGCCGGGGTAGAGCAGGACCGGTGTGGCGTCGGCGGGGACCCATTCGAATTCGGTGTGGTCGAGCATGCGGGAGCCCTTCGGATGTGGAGGCGCGGGAGAGGTAGGGGGCCGGGCGGCCCGGGGTGCAAGGCCGCCCGGTGGTGGGACGGTCAGTAGGCGTCGGGCTCGTAGTGCTCGACGGTGTCGTCGACCCAGGCGCCGTCGTCGCGGGCGAACTCCTCGTACGCGCGCTGCACGGCGCGACGATGTGCGTCGACGTCGAACTCGCACGCCCAGTTCGCGCCTTGGGCGAACGCGGGCCGGGTGAGGGCGTCGATGGCGGCCTGGTCCCCGTCGGCGACCTGGTGGGAAGCGGTGATGCTGAGGGTGGCGCGGTCCTTGGACCAGCAGCCGATCAGCAGAGTGGACACGGCGGGTTCGCTCTCTGCGGCCCCAGGGCCCAGCGGTTGCTCGCCGGACCCCGGCGGGCGGCGGGGTTCAAGGGGTCAGGACGACGCGGATGTGTTCGCCATAGCTCGGCTCCGACCACTTGGTGAGGGAGTCGAGCGCGGCGGCGATGTCCTCGAAGCGGGCCCGGTCGCGGAAGCCGTCGGTGATCTCTTCGGTCATGCCGCCGTACATCTCGGTGACCTCGGCGCCGCGCCAGCCGGGCCCGCCCCAGTAGTCGAAGACCACGGCGTCGGGCATCGGAGCGTCGAGGGCGTAGTGCTTGAGGAGCGCTCGGCGCAGCCGGGTCCACCGGCCTTCGGTGTACATGGAGGGGTGAACGTCGCCGACTGGCTTGCCCTTGTGGCCCCAGCCGCAGCCCTGGCAGTAGCGCCGGCCCCGGTCGTTGTAGGCGGGGCAGGCCGGGTTCCCGCAGCGCCACAGGTAGCCGGCCTGGCGGGCGAGTTCGTGGATGAGCTGCGTCTGGGTCTCGTCGGCCTCGGCGACGAGCCGGGCTATGACGGTGTGGACGACTTCGGCTTCGGACATGGGAGTTCTCCGGAAGGGGGGGGCATGGGGGAGCTGCAGTGCAGCTCCAAGCGGTGTGCGTTGGAGGGGAAGCAGCGCCCTCAACACGGACAAGATTACATATCGAAACGCGAATAAGCAACAACAGTCGTAAGTTCGTGCAGCTCTCCCACCCTCGGGGGAAGCAGGCCACCGCCCACGCCGGACCGCCGCTCCTCACGCCTCACGCGGGCGATGGGCCGGAGCCCCGGAATGATCATCCCGCGCGGGAGAGCGCGGACCAGCCGGTGGAGCGGATCCTCAGCCGACGCCGTCCGCTGCGCACCGCGCACCGGACGGGGACATCAGCCGCCGCCGGTGGTCAGGAGAGGGGGACGACCCCGAGGTGGACGGTCCGCCCGCACGGGAGACATCCCTGCCCGTCCAGTCCGCTGTCGGTGCGCCGGGTCCGGATCCGCTCCAGCCCTGCGCCGGCGGCAGCGGCGACCCCCTCCATGTCGTCACTGCTCGCGGCTGTCGCCAGCAGCCGGACCGTGAAACCCCGGCCGTCGTCCTCCACCCACAACTGCGCCCCCGGCAACCGCTCCTGGTCCAGTGCGGCCGTCCACGGGACCAGTGTCCGCAGCAGTTCGGCCGCTGCCTCCGCCGACGTCAGCCGTCCCCCTGGGACGGCGCCGCGCACCGGTGCATCCACGGCGGCCACCAGGACCAGCTCCTCCTCCAGGTCCACCGTCAGCACACCGTCACGGTGGGCCGAGAGGCCGGCCGCCTCGCCGCACGCTGCTGCCAGCCGCGCCATGCTTGCCGAGGCGGCCGGCCCGCTCGCGCACACTTCCGCCTGCACGTCCGCCTCGCTCATGCACAGCCGGACCGGCTCCAGCGGCCCGCAGGCATCCAGCAGGCGGGCAACCGCTTCCACACAGCGGGCCATGGAGAGTGACATGGCCGCCATTCTCGCCCCGGTGAGGCCGAGGAGTCCTGTGTCCGACCAAAGGGTGGCTCCATCTTTGTGGCGGTCACCAGGATTCGGACAACTACGAGGCGCTCTCAGTAGGGGCAGTGCCGTACACGTGCCAGTCCCACAGGTCCCGGGCGCTGTTCAGGCTGGGGCACCAGGTGACCTTGCGGCCGTCGCGGCAGATCTCGCCGGCCCCCGGCGCACACCGGCACACCACGCGGAACTGCCCGGCGCGCGAGGACACGACCGCCTGCACGATCCGGCCCCGGTGCGTGCCGTGGGCGACCACCAGCCGGACGGCCGCGGTCAGCTGCTCCGGCGTGACCACCTCCAGCCGGTCGACCGCGTCCATCGTGCGCCAGACCCTGCCGTCGGGCAGCGTGTACGACTTCACCGCCACCCACTGGCCCAGCCGGAACACGGCGCCGACCACTGCGGCACGCTCCTGCTCGGGGTAGGACTGCATCACCAGGTCGCCCCGCCGCACGTGGGGAGCGTCAACCAGGCGCTGCAGCGCGCTCACCGCGGCCTGCGCGCTCACCCGGTTTTCGAGCCGCGCGGACTCCACGGTCCACACACCAGGACCGGGCCCGGGCTCCATCAGCTCCCATTCGCCCGGCCAGCCTTCCACGGCCACGATCTCACCGGACTGCAACACCTCGTCTCCGGACGCGGTGTCCGGGGCCTGGGCGGCCCCGGTCTTCGCCGACAACGCCATCTCTTCTCTGCTTCCTTCCATCAGCGATCACACGAATCGGCCACCAGGCCGTGGGTTAGCGGGGTGCGGGACCGGCGGCCACCCTCGGGCGGCCGCCGCGCGGCTGGACAGGCGGGTGCCGAGGGCCGGGTCAGTCCTGGCCCTTCGCTGCCTCGGCGGTGAGCTCCTTGTGTACGCGCAGCGCCGCGGTCGCGTACTCCACGGGCGACGGACTGCCGCCCTGCACGCCCGTGATCGCCGCCAGGAAACGGGCGTAGACGAGCTGGTCGGCGTCGTCGACGACGTCCTCGATCAGGGTGAAGGCGCTCGTCGCGAAGCGCCTCAGTGCCAGCGGACGCGCCTTGCGGCCGGCCGCGCCCGGCCTGTTGTCGCGCTCGACCACGCAGTCGGCGTGTGTCGCGCCCACGGCGACCACGCGCAGCATCCGCTCGCGATCGACCATGTCGGGGGCCATGTCCTGCCACAGCTGCCCGGCCCGGACGGGGCCGACGGCGGACAAGACGGGCGTGGTGATGCTCATGGTGAACTCCTGGCTGGTGGCGAAGGGGTGATGCCGGGCAGCGGGCATGCGCCCGGCGACGACGAGAAGAGGTTCAGGCCGAGGTGCCCGGGGCGGGCGTCTTCAGAATGCGGAGGTTCTCCGCGTGGATCTCGGCGCACAACCGGCTGATGAGCACCCACAGCGGCATGGACAGACCGTCGAGCTGGTCATGAAGCAGCCGGGCGGCTTCGTGCATGCCGTGCTGTGCGCGGGCGATGTCGATCGTGTCCACGCCGCGCGCCGCCCGCTCCAGCGACCGGCCGGCGCCGAGGACGTGGTCGTGGGCATCGCGGCTGACCGTCTCCAGCCGCAGCGGGTGCCCCGGGGTGAACAGGGACGGCGGGGCCGGGGCCGGGTCGAAGGCGGCCGGGCGGCCCGCGGTGTAGCGGCTCGCCCACAGCTCCACCATGTAAACCACGACGGCCTGCCAAGCGGCCTCGTCGTGCTCGCCGGTGCGCTCCTGGAAGGTCGTGACGGCCCGGCGGGCGAGGATCTCAGCGCGCTCCAGCGCGGCGTTGCGACCGAGGCGGAAGTCCTCCAGAGCCTTGGCGGCCTCGATCACGTTCACGTGGGCCGAGCGGGCGTGATCGTTGAGACCTCGTCGCATCAGGATGTCGCCGGCCTCCACGGTGATCCGCGACCCGGGCGCGGCAGGCTCCCCGGGCTCAGGGGGCAGAACGTGCCGAGAGGGAAAGGCCATGGCTGTCGTACTCCTCAGGTGTCATGCCCGACAGGAACGGGGCTCCCAGCTCGGACGGGGGTGGGCTCGGTGTGTGCCGCCCCTGTGTGGGGGCGCGCCCGCCATCCAGCGGCGGCCCCTCTCAACGAGCAATCAACTTACATCTTGAAACCAGAACAAGCAACAACCATAATGCACATTGAAATGCAAACAGAACTTGAAATCGGCGGTCGGTGCGGGTACGTTGGATTCGCGTTAGATTCTGTTTTTGAGGGTGGAGGTGGAAGTGGACCCGGCAACCGACCCGGTAACGGCGGTGCTCGCACGGATCCCGGTCGACGGCCCGGTGCCGCCGCTGCCGGACCCGGCCGCACGCGTCAGGCTCCGCGAGGAGTTCGGCTGGACCGTGACGCAGATGGGCAAGGCGACCAGCGTGCGCCGCGAGACGGTGTGGACCTGGGAATCGGATCCACCCCGCACGCCGCGTGGGGAGAAGGGGCAGCTCTACGCCCGGCTCCTCGCCTACTTCGCCGACGAGCTCGCTCGCGCCGCAGCAACGAGCGGCGCCACCGCTCCGGTGCCCGTGCCGGTGCCCGTGCCCGATGCCGCGCCTCCGCCGCAGCCGGCGGCCGCCGCGGAAGAGGAGCAGCCCCCCCTGTTCGACTACGACATCGAGGACCCGCCCGAACTCGCCTGGCCGGACACCGACCAGAGCCCCGCCCTCGACAACACGGCGGCGCAGGCCGAGTACCCCGAGTACGACGCGCCCGGCTCCGGGACTTACCTGCCCGAGGACGTCACCCGCCCCTGTGTCCGCTGCGGCAAGCCGACGTCATGCCTCGTCGCAGGCCAGCCCCGCCACATCTACCTCCAGGCCATGGCCGCCATGGGCGTGCCCCGCTGCGGCACGCAGCCCACTGCCCCGGCCGAGCCCGTCCTGCCGACCGCAGCCGAGACGGCCGCCCCCGTGCCCGCTGCCCTCACACCGGCTCCCGCCCCCTCGGCGGACGCCGCACCCCCGGCCGCCGCACCGGCAGTCGCGCTTCCGGCTGTTGCTCCCGCGTCTCCCGTTCGTCCGCCGGCCGTGCCGCGCCGCCCGGGCGCCGCCACCAGTTCGGCCTCCCGCCGCAAGACGGCGAAGAAGC
Source organism: Streptomyces mirabilis (assembly GCF_018310535.1). Classification (NCBI taxonomy): domain Bacteria; kingdom Bacillati; phylum Actinomycetota; class Actinomycetes; order Kitasatosporales; family Streptomycetaceae; genus Streptomyces; species Streptomyces mirabilis. Next base: position 457,801 of record NZ_CP074103.1, read on the forward strand.
CGGCCGTGAAGGCGGTGGCCCCCGAGCACGCCGACGGTCCGCTGGCCGTCCTCGACATCACCGACGGCGCCCTGACCGCCCACCTTGTCGACGGCCGCACCATGCCGTGCCCGGCCAAGACGCTCCAGGCTCTGGCCGCGTGGGCGCTGGACAAGAAGAAGATCCGCCTGGGGGCAGCCAAGCTCCACGACAACGGGTTCCACCAGGACCCGCTGATCATCCTCACCGAAGGGGCCGTGGCCCACTTCGGCCTGCCCACCAACCTCGCGGACCAGGAGGACCTGCGCCTGCCGGCCGACGACAAGATCGTCAAGAACATCACGAAGGCAGGCTGGGAACTCACCAAGTCCGGCTTCGGCCCCTGGGCCAGGATCTTCAAGCGCCTCGACGGAAAGCGCCACTGCGTCCAGCTCGCCCTCGTGCCCTGGGGCGCGCTGGAGACCCGCGCCTGGGGCAAGGCCGGCGACCTGCCCGCCGGTGAACTCGCCAGGATGCTCGGCACCTACGCCCGCCTGGTCATCACCCCCCGCGGCACCCTCGCGGTCACCGGCGAACAGCTCATGACCTCGCTGCGCCCGCCCACCAAGGCAGAGTGGAGCGAGAAGGAGAACAAGTACGTCTCGGCGAAGGTGCCCCACACCCTTCACACCGTCGTCGACCCCGCCCCGTGCGAGGCCCCCGACGAACACCCCGTCGTCGTCGCTGACTACCCCGAGGAAGGCTCCCGGCCCGCCAGCGAGGCCCTCGACGAGGAAGCCTGCATCTGGGTCCGCCCCGCCGAACTCATCACCGACGACGAACGGGCCCGCACCCACGTCGCCGCCCTCGACGTGCAGGTGGCCTTCCTCGCCGCCTGCCGGCGTCTGCACGTCGGCACCGGCCCGGCCATCCACTACCCCCGCAACCCGTCCTTCGACCCCGAGCTGCCCGGCTCCTGGTTCCTCGACCTCTCCCACATCGAGACCGACCCGCGCCTGCCCAGCCCCTTCACCTCCAGCGGCGAGCGCCCCGAGGGACCCGGCTGGTACGCCACGCCCACCGTCGCCTACGCCGTCGAACTCGGCGCCGACGTCCGCCCGATGGAGGCATGGGTCCGTGAGACCCACAGCCCCTACCTCCAGCCCTGGTACGACACCCTCCGCGACGCCTACCTGACCGTGATGGCCGACCTCGGCGTCACCACGGACCTCGACGACGAAGCCTTTCTCGCGGCGATGGCCCACTACAAGGACGGCGACCCGCTCCTGGTGACGCTGGCGAACGCCATCAAGGCCACCGCCAAGTCCGGGATCGGCAAGCTGCGCCAGCGCCCCAACCTCGGCCTCGACCACGTCTTCGGCGACCCGTGGCCGGCCCTGAGGCGTCTGACGTGGCGGCCCGACATCCGCGCCATGATCCTGTCGAAGGCGCGGACCAACATGCACCGCAAGATGCAGAGCCTCACCATCGCGGGGCGGTACCCGCTCGCCGTCAACAACGACTGCGTCGTCTACGCGATCGACGGCCTGTCGCCGCTGCCGGTCCTGCTCGGCCCCGACGGCGAGCCGATCCGCGGCGGCTTCCGCCTCGGCGTCAACCCGGGCTCCGTCAAGCACCAGGGGAGCCAGACCATCGGCTGGGCGCTGGACCTGCTCGCCGACGGAGTGAACATTGCCAACGAAATCAAGGACGCCTCGCTCGTCCGCGTGGCCTGAACCGTAGGGAAGCTGACTGACCGTGGGACTGATCGAAGACCGCCTGGAAGAGGCCGCCGAGACCGCCTACTCCCAGCCGATCCCCAAGACGCTCGGCGCGCGGATCCGCTTTCTGCTCAAGCAGGAGAAGGGCGTCAGCCGCGCCGAGGCCGCCCGCGCGGTCGCCGAGAAGATCGGCAAATCCCAGCGCACCGTCGAGCGCTACCGCGACGACGAGATCAAGGCCGCGAAGCCCGAGACCGCCGCCCTCATCGAGGCCACGGTCAAGCAGCTCTGGCAGCCGATCGTCAAGGCGAAGAAGCTCCAGGCCGCCGTCACCACCGGCGGCATCAAAGTGGACGTAAGAGGGAAATTCGGGTTCAAGTCCCCCAAGGGCACCACCAACGACCCCCGCTACCGCCGCCTCACCCGCCGCCTGGACGCCGCCACCGCCGCAGCCCTCTTCGAAGCCAAAGAGGCCGGCGCCTCGGAGGAAGACCTCGCCCAGATCGTCGCCGACGGGCTGCGGGACGACTACTTCACCGACGGCGGCTCGCGGGCCACCTCTCTTCAGTCGGTCGCACTGACCGGCATCGACCACATCAAGTTCAGCATCTGACCCGCCGCCCGCACCCGGCTGAAAGGACCGGCCACCCCGTGACCGCGACCACCACCGCCCCACCGCCCAGGATCAGGCTGCGCCCGCACCAGTCCAAGGCCGTCCACGCCGCGCACACCGCGCTGCGCCTGACCGCCCGGATCTCCGTCGTGATGGCCTGCGGCACCGGCAAGACGTACGTCGCCGCGCGCACCGCCGCCCGTGTCGCCCCCCAGGGCACCCGGCTGGTGCTGCTGCCCACTCTGGAGCTCCTCGCCCAGACCATCGACGACTGGCGCACCGCCGGCATGACCGGGCCCGTGCTCGCCCTGTGCTCCAAGCGCCCCAACACCGCGGGCGAGCCCGTCGCGTTCACTACCGACCCGGCCGCCCTGGCCGCCACCGTCCACCAGAACCCCGGCCTGACGGTCTTCGCCACCTACCACTCCCTGCACCGCGTCCAGTACGCCCACACCCACTTCGCTCTCCCCGCCTGGTCGCTGGTGGCAGTCGACGAAGCCCACCGCACCAGTGGTGACCTGGGAAAACGCTGGGCCGCCGTCCACGACGACGAACTGATCCCCGCGCACAAGCGGCTCTATCTCACCGCCACCCCGAGGATCTGGTCGGCCGGCGAGCCCGGTGACGACGAGGACGACTCGCTCGTCGCGTCCATGGACAACCCGGCTCTCTACGGCGACACCTGCTTTCGCCTCCCGCTCGCCGAGGCCATCGACGAAGACCTCCTGGCCGACTACCGGGTCGTCGTCATGGAGGTGAACGAGGCGACCATCCGCACCCGGCTCGGGATCTCCGACATGGCCACCGAAGCCGAACTGCGCCAGGCCGCCCTCCAGATCGCCGTCCTGCGCGCCATGGCCGAGCTCGATCTGCGCCGCGTCGTGAGCTTCCACCACCGTGTGGCCGACGCCCACGCCTTCGCCGACACCCTCCGCGAGACGGCCGCCCTCCTCTACGCGCTGGACGAGACCGGAACCGGCTGCCCCGACCCGGGAGAACTGTGGGCGGCCGGGCTCGACGGCAACCAGGACCCCGCCTACCGACGCGAGCTCCTGGACCGCTTCGACGGCCGCCCGGGCGCATTCCTCGCGCCGGCCCTCCGCACGGTGATCGCGAACGCTCGCCTTCTCGGCGAGGGCGTCAACATCCCCAGCATCGACACCGTGGTCTTCGCCGATCCCAAGGAATCGATCGTCGACACGGTCCAGGCCGTCGGCCGCGCCCTTCGACAAAAGCCTGGCCAGGGCAAGAAGGCCACCTTGATCGTCCCCGTCTACGTCGCCCCCGGCGAGGACGCCGACGACCTCATGGGCTCCAACCTGTACCGCCCGCTCTGGCGGGTCCTCCAGGCGCTGCGTGCACACGACGACCGCATCGCCGACCGTCTCGCCGTCCCCCAACAGCCCTCCTACCCGCAGCCGGAGGACGAGCAGGACGACGCGAGCGTGCCCGTCGACGTCGTCTTCGACCGGCCCTTCCCCGCCGACACCATCGCCCAGGCCTTTCGGCTGCGCGTCCTGCACCCCCGCGAAGCGTCCTTCCGGCGCGGTCTGGAAGCCGCCACCGTCTACCAGCAGGCCCACGGGCACCTCGATGTCCCCCGGCTCTACGACGATGCGGGCGGCTTCGCGCTGGGCCGCTGGATCAACCGGGCACGCAAGGCGTACGCGGCCGGCACCCTCAAGCCCTCCCAGATCAAGTCCCTGGAACACCTCGGCATGATCTGGAACCTCCAGACCCAGGCCGCCGAACGCGGACTCCTCCACGCCCGCAGCTGGGCCGCCCGCCGCGGCCATCTCGCCGTTCCCAGCGACGAGATGATCGGCGACTACGCCTTCGGCCGCTGGCTCACCAACCGCCGAGCCGCCGCCCGCACCCGCGCGGACAACGGACTCGAACCCGACCCCACCGACACCGCACTCGCCGAGATCGACCCGTACTGGAACCCGCCGTGGCCGATCACCTGGCAGCGCCTCTACTACACCGCCCGCACCTACGCCGAAGCCAGCATCACGCTCGACGACCTCCCCGCCGACTTCATCACCGACGACGACGAGCCCCTCGGTGAATGGGTCGCGGCGCAGAGCACCGAATACAGCACACTCCATCCCGAGCAGCTCCGGCTCGTGAGCGAGCTGGGCATCACCCTGATCGAACCCGACGATGAGCCGGCGCAGCCCACCGGCCGAGCCGCCCGCCAGCAGCGGCAGCTGAACCAGGGCCTGGCGGCCGTCGCCGCCTTCCGGGACCGCGAAGGTCACGTCCTCATCCATCAGCGCGACACCGTCACCGTCGACGGCGAGGAGTTCAAGGTCGGCCAGTGGCTCAAGAACCTCCGCCGACGTTGGGACAGCCTGCCGCCCGAACACGTTCAGGCCGTCACCGCCGCGGGCCTCACCCGCCACCCACAGACACCTGAGGCCGCGGTCAGCGGCTGAACGCCGCCGCCCCCGCCGAAGGGCGGGCTTCGCCGGCGGAAGAGGGCCCCCGCAGCACGACAGGGACGTACTCGCACCCTGCGACCTGTGCGGGGCCGCCTACCCGATCACCCGAACGAGTGAATGTGCGGTGATCGGTGGGCAGGCTCTCCCATCCCCTCCACGCTGATCACGGGTGCGCGAAGGCCGCACTACAGCGGAGTTTGGGGATGCTTTCGGCGTAGCGTCGCCGGGTGGTGGCGCATCGAAGAAGGGAAGGGCCAGGTTCATGGCCGAGTTCTGGATCGGGCATCGCAAGTACCGGACCAAGGGGGATGCGCAGGAGGCGGTACAGAAGGTGCTGTACCGGTACTCGGTGGGCAGCATCGTGGATCAGCAGGAGGACCACCTTCTCCTGCTGGACCTTCTGAACATGCACCGGGAGGCTGAGGACAAGATCGGCCCTGGTGTCGAAGCCTTCGCGATCGCCCCTCCGCCGCGCGGTCCGTACCCCTGCTTCGAGGTGGTCCGGGTGGACGGCAGCCGCATCGACTTCTCGTACAAGGACTGTCTGAAGCCGAAGACCTACCGTCAGCAGGTCCTGAACGTGATGCGCGACGAGGTGAAGTCGGCCATCAATACGTATTTCGAGTCCCGCAAGCAGGCCGGCTCCCTCGTCTCGGACCTGTCCGGAGCAACGCTGGAGAGTTCCGACACGGCCGTGAGCTACTTCGGCGGGCCCTCTTTCAACGACATCGCCGGGGAGTTCGCCGACCGTGTCGGCGGGTGGGAGGCGATCGAACTGACGCCCTCCACCGAGCCTGGACTCGGGCGGTTCAAGGACCGCGACCTGGCCGAGCAGTGGTTCAGCTACCACCAGGACCGTGCGGTTCTCGGGCTGTTGTCGACGAAGGAGAACCAGCGCCGCCCTCGCAGGTAACTCGGGTGCCCGAACGCAGCCGCACGTCCGCTCCGACGTGCGGCTGCGGCCGGGAGTCGGTCGGGTGAGGGAGGGGCGGTCTACGGGGACCTGGACGAGCGCGCCGGCGGCGGGTTGGTCGAGCGCGAGCTGTGTCCGTGGTGTGGGGGCCTGCCGGGTCCGGCGTGCTGGGCGAACTCCAACGGCTGCTCCTGCGGCGCGACCGCCTACCGGCCGCCAGCTTCGCCGCAGCGTTCCGCTGCTGGTGCCGGGCACAGCGTTGTCAGACCTCGGTGCAAGGATGGCGAACGAAGCGTCGCGTCCGCGCAGCGGTCGCGACAACCCGAACGTCACGGAGTACCGCATGAACCGCAGTGAGCTGATCGCAGCCCTCGCCGAGCGCGCCGAGGTGACCCGCAAGGACGCCGACGCTGTTCTGGCCGCCCTCGCAGAGACCGTCGGCGACGTCGTCGCCAAGGGCGATGAGAAGGTCACCATCCCCGGCTTCCTGACTTTCGAGCGCACCCACCGCGCTGCCCGTACGGCCCGCAATCCCCAGACGGGCGAGCCGCTCGAGATCGCAGCCGGATACAGCGTGAAGGTCTCGGCAGGCTCCAAGCTCAAGGAAGCCGCGAAGGGCAAGTAGCCCCCCGCGCCGTGGGCACTCCAGGACCGCGCACTGACTCACGGACGCACTGCGTCACGCGATCACTGCGCGGAGCCCGGATAGTTGTGGCGCCGACGGGGTAGAACGGACGCCGGGTGCCCTCCGTCTACGGAGGGCTCCGACTCCAGACCAGCCGGGGTTCCTCGGCAAGATCGAAGGACACGCAGTATGGCCAGCGGCACCGTGAAGTGGTTCAACTCGGAGAAGGGCTTCGGTTTCATCGCCCAGGAGGGCGGCGGCCCGGACGTCTTCGCCCATTACTCCAACATCGCCGGCAGCGGCTACCGCGAGCTGGCGGAGGGCGACGCGGTCACGTTCGACGTGACCCAGGGGCAGAAGGGCCCCCAGGCCGAGAACATCGTCCGGAGCTGACGGCCGTACGGCACCGCCCCGCCCGCGAAGATCACTGTGTAGAGTGGCCTTACCGACGCGGGGTGGAGCAGCTCGGTAGCTCGCTGGGCTCATAACCCAGAGGTCGCAGGTTCAAATCCTGTCCCCGCTACTGACCGAAGGGCCCGGCATGCAGCCGGGCCCTTCGTCGTATGCGAACACCACGTGGAGCACTAGCGGCTGTCCCTGGCCCTGACCGGAACAGGCCGGTATGGGCATTGCCCGCTGCCTCTCGGGCCGTGTCCTTCCGCGCGGCGCGATGATCTACGGTCTCCTACGGCACCGAAATGATCAGTTCAGCAACGGGGAAGTACGCACATGCGCAAGACAACAACGCTCACCACCACCCTGCTCGCAGCGGCCGTGCTGCTGACCGGGTGCGGCAGCGAGAAGAAGGACACCGGCCCGGCCAAGGCGGGCGAGGCCTCGCCGAGCGTCTCGGCGAGCGGCGGCGCGAAGGGCTCGTCGTCGGGGAAGAAGGGCGTTGCCCATCAGGTGGTCTTCGAGGTGGGGGGCACGGGCACGGGCAAGGTCATGTGGATCGGGAACACCAACCACTTCGAGCAGGTGACGTTGCCCTGGACGAAGACGGAGTCCATCCAACTGGAGGGGGCCGAGCTGAAGGTCGGCGTCACGGTGTCGGTGGTACCCGCCTCGGTCGAGGGCCCGGACAGAATGCTCAAGCCCGCCCCGTGCACGATCAAGGTCGACGGCAAGCAGGTCGCTGACAACCAGGGCGGCAAGTCGGCCGAGCCCTGTAAGTACGAGCTCAAGGACTGACAGCCGGCACCCTCACACACGCCTCGCCGCCCTCCGGCAAGTCGTGTGCGTATGCTCCGCCGCACCGCCGGGCGCGCCCCGCGACCGGCGGTGCGCTGGGCCGGCCGGCCCAGCGCAGGAGCATGCAGGGCTGGAGGAATGATGCGAGGCACGACGGTCGCCGGCCGGTACAGGCTGAAGGAGGCCATCGGCAGCGGAGGCATGGGCACGGTCTGGCGAGCCGAGGACATCCACCACCTTCACGACGTCGCCCTCAAGATCATCCCGGTGGGGGAGGGGGACCCAGTAGGTGAGGCGGCCTTTCGCCGGGAGGCACACGTGGCCGCGCGCCTGTCCCACCCGCACGTCGTCGCCGTCCACGACCACGGCGCCGCCGACCTCGACGGCCGCCGCATCTTCTTTCTGGCCATGGACCTTGTCGACGGCCGCCCGCTGAACACACTGACCGGCAGTCCACTCTCCCTGACTGATGCCCTGACCTGGGCGATCCAGATCAGCCAGGCCCTGGAGGCCGCCCATCAGTCCGGCATCGTCCACCGCGACCTCAAGCCGTCCAACATCCTCATCGACCGGTCGGACACCGCGTACCTGTGCGACTTCGGCATCGCGCGCCTGGCCGAAGCCACCCATCACACCCTGACCGTGACCGGCGTCGCCATCGGAACCCCCGCCTACATGTCGCCCGAGCAGGCCCGCGGAGACACCACCCTGGGCGCGCCCAGTGACCTCTACTCGCTCGGCTGCCTCCTCCACGAACTTCTCGCCGGCAGCGTCCCCTTCACCGGCACGGGATGGCAGGTCCTCAACCAGCACCTGAACGACGCGCCGGCCCCGCTGTCCGCCCTGCGCCCCGGCGTCCCCCGCGAGCTCGAGCAACTGGTCCTGGAGCTCCTCGACAAGAACCCCGACCGCCGGCCGACCGCGGCCGACACCCGCGCACGCCTCACCCAGCTGCACACCGCACTGGCCGCCTTCGCCGACGCACCCACCGCAGTCCCGAACCCGCAGCCGCCCACGCGGGTCGCCACCACCATCGACCGGGCCGCCGAAGGCCGCGAACCCGGCACCCGGCTCCCCGCCGTGGTCGCGGGCGCCGTCACCGCCGCCGCCATCGCCGGCGAACTCTCACTCACCACCACACTGCCGACCGCCTGGACGGCCGGCCTCGGCACTCTCGCTGGGCTGCTCCTCGCCGCCCTCTACCTTCTCGACCCGCCCCAGTCGCCGCACCCCGAGCAGCTGAGGATCACCACGGCCTGCCTGCTGACCACCCTGCTCCTGACCGGCGGCATGGCGCTCGCCGTCCTGGTCAACGCCCCCGGCCTGTGGGCGAACGCCCTGGCCATCGCAGTCCTCGGTGGCCCCGCCCTGCTCGCCTTCGCCAGCGGCGTGCGCCGCCTGGTCGAGCACAGCCTTCACCGGAGTGCCTGGCACGCCGATCTCGCCACGACCGCCGGCATCCTCCACACCGCCGTCGTCCTGCTCACCGGCCACCACGCCGGCCTCCCGGGGCTCACCCTCACCGCTGTCGGCGTCGGGCTGTGGCCGGCCACGGCGCTGCTCACGGCGCTGCTCACCCCGGGCCGCTCCGCCTCCGGCGTTGCTCGGCCGACTCCCACCGGCCAGGTCACGCACCGACACCGCCCCGGACCGCTCCCCGCCCAGCCCCGGATGCCCTAGCGCCCGACGAGGCGGCCAGACTGTGCCGCCATCGGCGTGCACCTCCCAGCGCCCCCCTACCGCCCGAATACGGCGCCACGACCGTCGATACGTACGGGTCCGCAGGTCACCGGGGCGAACGGCACTCGTGCCTCGGGCAACCGATGCCGCCACGCACGCGTCGGACACGACATGAACCGCGAATGGCTCTTCACGCTCATACCGCTGGTGATCGGCGTGAGCTTTCTCTGTGCCGGCGTGTACGGACTCCGCCGCGCCAGCGCGCTTCGCCGCACGGGCATCACCGCCGTAGGGCGAGTCGTCCGCCACGACACCAGGCGAGACGACGACGGAGCCAAGTACCACCACCCGGTCGTAGCCTGGACGACCCGGGACGGCAGCGAGTGCACGTACTCCTCCACGTTCGGCCGAGGCAAGGTCCTCAACGGCTACGGCGTCGGCAACTCGGTCTTCGTCCTCTACGACGAGAACGATCCCCGCCGCTTCGAGATCCGCGGCTGGGACTCGACTTCGTTGTACATGGTGTTCACCGTGGTAGGCACGGTGCTCACAACAGGCACATTGACGGTTCTCCTCGTCCTGCTGAGCACTCTTTGACCGCCGTGAGATGTTGCGCACCCAGTGGTTCAGGCGGGCGGGCCCACTGTCGTGCCGGACCTTTCCCCTGTCTGATGACCGCGCCGAACGCACCGCCCACCGGCGGCCCTCAACAGGTCCCCGGCACCCCGGACCGTCACCGTGCTGCTCGGCCGCGAACTGAATGAAGCCGCCGGGCCACCCAGCGGAAGACGGACACCGCAACCCACCAGCGGCAAGGCGACGATCAGAGTCGATGTCAGTGGCCACCCCTATGCTGCGCCGAACAGCGAGGCATGACCCCGCTCACCCTGGAGAGCGGGGAGTTGGACTTGGCAGGCAGCGGCCGACCGCGGAAGGATCCGCGACAGGCGGAAGAGATCATGCGCGCGGCCGGCCTGGAGCCGCTGGAGCCCTACCGCGGCAGCTCCGCCCCGTGGCGGTGCCGCCATACGGCGTGCGGGCGGGAGGTCACCCCCCGCCTGAGCAACATCACCAAGGGACAGCGCGGCTGCGTCTACTGCTCCGGACACGCCCGGATCGAACCCGAGGCCGCAGCCGCGGTGATGCGGGCGGCCGGGCTGGAGCCGCTCGAGCCGTACCCCGGCGGCAGCGACCGGAAGTGGCGGTGCCGTCACCGCGCATGCGGACGCGAGGTCACACCCACCTATGTCCGGATCAACTCCGGTGCCGGGCCCTGCCGGTGGTGCGCACCGAACGCGCCGGTCGACCCCGACGTTGCGGCGGCCGACATGCGGGCCGCGGGCCTGGACCCCCTCGGCCCGTACCCGGGAGTGGACACGCCCTGGCCGGTCCGATGTCGGGCGTGCGGAGCGCCAGGGGCCCCCACGCTGGGCTCCATCCGTCAGGGGCAGGGCGGCTGCTACCCCTGCGGCCGGCGCAAGGCCAACGAGTCGATGCGCCACGACGCCGAGACCGCGGCCGCGGTGATGCGGGCGGCGGGCCTGGAGCCGCTGGAGCCGTACCCCGGCACGGAGTTCGCGTGGAAGAGCCGCTGCATCACGTGCGGGTCCATCGTCTCCCCGCGCCTGGGTTCCCTGACCGGCCGGAGCCGGCGTCCTGGCTGCAAGCGGTGCGCCGACCGGGCCAACGGTGCAGCACAGCGCCACGACGAGGACCTGGCCGTCGCCGAGATGCGCGAGCACGGATTCGAACCCCAGGAGCCGTACCGCGGGGTCAAGTACCCCTGGCGGTGCCTGTGCCACGGCTGCGGCACCATCACCTCACCGACCTTCGGATCCATCCTCGCCGGCCAGAGCGGATGCCGGCGCTGCGCCGACCTCCGCTCCGCCGCCGCACGACGGGAAGACCCCGAGCGCGCCGCCGCCTCCATGCGCGAGGCCGGTCTCGAGCCCCTGGAGCCCTACACCACGTCCATGACGCCCTGGCGCTGCCGCTGCACCACCTGCGGCCGCACCTCGACTCCCACCCTGTCCAAGATCCGCAGCGGCCGCGGATGCAAGTACTGCGCCCGCTTCGGCTTCGACCGTGCCGCGCCCGCCCGCGTCTACGTCGTCACCCACGTACAGCACGGCGCCGTCAAGATCGGCGTCGCCGGCGCTCGTCAGCGAAACGACCGCATCGGCCAGCACCGCCGCCTCGGTTGGACCCTGTACTACGAGCACCACGTGCCCACCGGCGACGACGCCCTGTCCGTCGAACAGACGATCCTGCGGCGCCTGCGCGCCGCCGGGCACGGCGTCTTCCTCACCGCCGCCCAGTTGCCCAACGGCTGGACCGAGACGTTCGACGCCGCCCGCGTCACCGCCGCCGAGCTTCGGGACGCGATCCGAGAACACCAGACCGCACCAACCCCTCCTCAGCCGTTGACCCTGTTCTAGCCGCACACCTGGGCCGGGGGAGCGAGCCGACCTCGGCGGCGGCGATGGGGGAGTGGTGAGGGAATGGGCTACGCCGCGCCCTGGACGGCAAAAACTGCCACGGCGGCCTGCTCGGCGCCTCCAGCGCCTTGGTGAACGTCAAGGCGACGACGGCCGCCTCGTCGGTCAGCCGGCCGGGTGCCCCCACGCCGGCCGCGGCCACGGCGCGGGCAGCACGCCGGCCGGTCGCAGCATGACGTCTCTCGTCGGCGAAGCTCCCGTCAGGCGGGCCACGGGGGCAAGCCGTTTCCCGTCGTGCTGGTCGTTCAGGCACCGGGCGCCCGTGTGGCGGGAGAAGGTCTGGCCGGGCACCCGTAGCGCCCGTCATGATCACGGCATGGGTGCAAGCGCGTGGGACACCGAGACCAAGCGGCCGATCTATGTCGATCTGGGCGTGGAGGGGCTACCGATCGGCCTGGCGGGCGGCCGGTACCTGTGCAGAGCCTGCGCGGATCCACTGATCCTCAGGGGCGCCCGGCCCGAAGCGAAGGTCACGCCGCACTTCTCCCACCAGGAAGGAGGTCCGTGCCGACTGGCAGAACGGGAAGCGCAGATCGACGCGGACGACCAGGTCGTCATCCAGCTGAGCCACCAGATTCGCGCCCTGCCCGGCATCACCGGCTGCACCCTCGCCTCCCCCGGAGACGACCCTCACGACCCGATCGGACTCCCGCCGGTCGTCATCGCACAGTGCGGCGACACCGCCGTTGTCATCGAACGCCCCGGCACGCTGCCCAGCCCTCAGGCAGTCCGCCGACGCATCCTCGCGGTACGCGAGCACCACGCCGGAGCCGCACACGTCTGGTTCCTGCGCCGCGACCCTGGCCAATTCGGCCAACTCCCCAGCCACAAGGTCCGCCTGAGCGGACGGGACGTCGAGCACCAGCGTGTCGCCCCCACCGAGCAGCAGCTGGCCATCCTCGACGCCGGCGGCCATGTGTACTGGCTCGACGGGAAGCTCGTGCTGGTGCCCTACGGCTACCACGCCTTCCGGCACCCCGCCCGCCCCGAACAGGACTGGACGGCCTGGCCGAAATGGCCGCGCCACAAGGACCCCCGGGACGACTGGCGGATCAGCAAGCCCCGTCCGGCCCCCACCGCGGACTGCTGGGGCCTGGTCCCGATCGCCCTGTCCTCGCTGACCCGCACCCGGGCGGTCTTCCACCCCGCCGACGCGCACAAGGTCATGGACGAGCTGTATGCCGCCCAGGAGGGCCGGCACCGCTGGCGCGACCGGCGAGCCCGCGAGGTGTACGCCGAGCGGCACGCTCCGCCCACTCCTCAGCCCGCCGCGCCGATCCCGACGGCCGAAGCCCCCGCCACCGAGGCTGAGACAGATCAGCACACCGCCCCACAACTTCCGCAGCCGGCCGACCAGCACGATGCCGAGGCACCCCCGCGCGGGAACGTGACCCCGTCCGTCGCCTCGTCCGCGAACCTCGCGCCGGCCTTCCCACCTCCACCTGTGGCCCCGCCCACGATTCCCCCGCCCCCACAGCTGCCCCCCGCGCCCCCCGCGCCCCCCGCGCCCCCCGCGCCCCCCGCGCCCCCCGCGCCCCGCGCGCCCCGGCAACGCCGATGGGTAGACACCCTCCGCATGCTGCGCCGACGGCGTGAGCGTTGACGAACTCCGGAAAAGCAGTGGGCCCGGTCCGAAGTCGTACCGATACTGGCGACGGAGGAAGTGAGGCGCCCATGCCGCAAGTAGAACCGTGTGTGCTCGACGTGCTCACGGAAGCGGCGGCGAACGCCGCTTCCTGCGAGGACATCGCCGCCGTCCTCGCGGCCGCGGACACCGGCACGAACGCGGCCGCCGAGCAGCAGCGCGATGCGCTACTCGCCGCGCTGCGTCTCCGACCCGCCGGGACTGGCAGGGCGCAGACGTTCACCGGGATCGTCCTCGGCCGGCCGTCTGCGAGCCTGTCCGACGTCGCCGCCGACCAGATGGAGACCTGGAGCGCGTACGCCGAGGCCGTGACCAACTCCTTTGTCCGGGGACGCCTCCATCACCTTCTGCTCGTCGCAGGACACGGTCGCAAGGTCGACCGCATCCGGGGCGCGGCCGCCGGGTACCTGGACGCGGTGCCGCTTTTGCTCGCCGCCCGCAAGCGCTTCCCCGGCCTGGTGGGTGCGACCGAGTGTCTGCGCTGGGCCGGAGACCTCGCCCGGACCTATAACCAGACCGACCTGTGCAAGCGCGTCACCGACGACACGGTCGCCCTGGCCGAGCGAGTCCTTGCCGCTCCCGAGGACGAGACGGCGATCATGGCCGATCTCCTGGAGGGGCTGCGTGTCCAGCGCTACGACATCACCGACTTCGCAGAACGCGCCGCCCGTCGGTACGCCGGCGATGTGCACGCCCGCGTCGGATTCCTCAAGCTGATACGGGCAGAAGCGTCCGAGTTCCGCCGAGTCGGCATCGACACCGAGATCGTCAGCGCCCTCCTCGACGCCGCCGATGCCGACACGGGGTTCCGTCGCCACAACCTGCTGACCCAGGCCGCGACCATCGCGCGGGATCGAGGTCTGCCCGAGCTGAGGGTGCGTGCCGAGATGGCCCTGCAACAGACCGATCCGGACTCCCTGGGATGGACTCGAATCCGTCGCCCGCTCATCCCCCCGCCGGGACTTTTCGCCGGGGCCCGGGCGCACGTCGACGCCGCCCCAAGCCTGCGAGACGCACTGTGGCGAACCGCGCAAGACGCCCATCCGGCGATGCGCGAGCACCCCGACGACGTGGGCCTCCTGGACGGTCTGCTCCGGATCCCGCGCACGCGCATCAACACCGCCGGACCCGTCCAGGTCGCTCCGCCCGTCGCCGCCGCCGACGACCACCTCGTCGGACTGCAGGTCCTCGCGATGGACTTCCTCGGGCACCTCGCCGCCCATCAGCTCGACCACATCCACGAGCGCTTCGATCCGGACGAGGCCGAGCTGATCGGCGCCCTCGCCCATGACGCCGTCTTGCCAAAGGCGCGCGCCCGAACGCTGGCCTACGCCTTCCGGTACTTCTGGCTGGGGGAGTTCGACGCAGCGGTATGCATCGCCCTGCCTCAGGTGGAGCAGATCCTCAGACAGCTCCTGCGCTGGCAAGTCTCGATCTTGTCCGTGGCCAAGGGCGAGTCCCCCGGGACCGTCGACCAGCTGGGAGGACTCCTCCGCAGCATGCCGGCCGCCGGGTATCCCGCGGACTGGAGCCGCGCCCTGGAGCTGCTCCTGGTCGACCCCGACCGCGGGATGAACCTGCGCAACGACGTTTGCCACGGCCTGATCGACACCCCGCCCAAGCACCGCGTCGCGCTCATCCTCCAGGCGGCGCTGTACCTGCTCAGCTACGCCCACGGGCATCGAACCCTCGCCCCGCCCGCTCCCTGAGCGTCCGGCAAGTCTGAACCCGACGGGGGACGTCACCGCCTTCCGCGGTGAGGCGGATAGCGTGCGGGCATGACGATGAGGGGGAAGCGGCGGGTCCTGTACCGGCAGGGCACTGGGTTCTGGCGGATGACGGCGAAGTGGGTTGTGGTCTTCGGGGCCCTGTACCTGATGGACGGGGGCCTGGTCCGATCGTGGGGCGACGCTCTGGTCTGGCCGATGATCGGGATCCTGCTGTGGGTGCCGTTCGGGATCGGCGTCGTCTGGTATCCGAAGAAGGACCAGCGGATCACGCTGACGACGCGCGAACTGCGTGTGCGGCGCAAGCGGCTGGCGATGGAGCAGGTGAACCTGCTGCACGTGGCGCGACTGTGGCTCGAAGGGCGGTCGACTGCCGACGACCAGCCGGTGCTGGAGTGGATACGGTTCGACTGGGTGGTGTGGGTTCCGCTCCAAGACGGCCGGGCGTTCGGCGTGGAGTTTCGCGACCCCGCCGCCTTCGCCAAGGTTTTCGGCGCCTTCGCGGTCGAGGCGTGCGGCGGGCCGGAGGTCGTCCGTGCTCGAGCTGCAGCAGCCACCTACCCGGAGCCGCGCGCGATGCGGCCCCGCTCCGCCGACGACGGCTCCTGGCTGGACGTCCTCGACATCTTCAGCTGAGAGCCGGAGCTGCGCGGCATGGGCAGCGGTCCGTGAGAGGCGCGGAGAACTACACAGGGTCGGCGTTCTGGCCGACCCTGCCCGGGCTCTTCCGCGGTCAGGAGCGAGAGGCGACAACCCCCTGGACGGCGTACGCAATCGTCGGTGAGACGAAAGCAAGCCGGCAGCCTGCGATGGGACTCGCTCAACGCCCAGTGCGACGCACCCTTCGCCCAGCGTCCGAACGAGCTTGGAAACTCGTTTGCTCCGACTGTCACACCGCGCGTCGTCCGCACACCTGTAGCAGGTGACAGCGGACCTCACAGCGGGAGTTGCACGTGCCTGACACCCTCACCCCGTACACGCCCCGACAGCAGTGGGGCCTTCGCACGACCGACGCGGTCCTTGACCCGGTCGCCCTGCGCCAGATGGCCACGGGTGAGTCCGAGGAGACCGCCCGAGCCGAGCTCACGGACGCCCAGCACCTCATCTCGGCGCCCACCCCCGGACAGGCCCGAGGCGAGGCACGGGTCTTCCAGGCACTCATCACCGCCTACGGCCGCCACCGCCCCATACTCACCGGCGGCCCGTTCGGCATCCGCAGTCTCACCCCCCGCACCGACGAACTGGTGGTGAGGATCGCGCCCTCCCAGGTAGATCGGTGGATCGACGCCCTCGCCTACCGGCAGGGCGGGACCGGCGTCGCAGGACTGCGCTGGGCCGGCCGGCGAGACGGGATCATCCTGACCTTGCCCGGAACGAAGATGCTCCTCGCCGAAATCAGCGAGAGCGACTGGCGTGCTGCCCTCGGACGCCGGACCGCCGACCAGAGCAGCCTCATGCCGCACTGGATCCCCCAGCTCCCCGGCGAGGCCGAGCACACCGCCACCGAGGACGCCGAACTCGCCGGCGCCTGCGACCACCTCTGCGCCACCTTGCGCCGGATCCGGCTTGTCGACGCCCTCACCCGCGGGAGCGGTCACGTCCACCTGTTCACCACCCGCCACCACGGCGACCTCCACCTGATCGAGGCGTGCGAGGCCACCCCCACCGTCCTGCCGTTGTGGACCTCTCGGTCCCTGCCCCTGGCGCTGTGGCCCGCCGGCCCGATCCCCGCCCCGGGCCCGATGGACCCGCGCACTGCTGTGCTCGACCTCCTCACCGAGATCGAACCCGCCCACGCCCCCTCCAGCGCCGCCGACCACCGCGCCGCCCGCGCCCTGTGCCACCTCACCGGCCTGAGCACCGCCCCCGTCCTTGTCCAGGCCGCCGAGCACGTTCTCGACGTCGCCACCCACGTCCTCGCCGACCCCGCCCACGCCAGCGTCTACGCCTCCGGTGGCTGGGCAGGCAGCTGCCGCACGTATCCCCAAGGCACCGTCCACGGCACCGACCCCTGCCTCCCGCCCGGCGCCGAGAAAGTCACCGACCTCCCCGAGGACGCACTCCAGCGCCTCGGCAGGCACTTCTCCAGCCGATCCTCCGACACCTCGCGCGCCGACCTCGTCAACGCCGGCCAGGAAGAACTCGTCCACCTGCTCGACTGGGCGCTCGCCGCCGCGACCCGCCCCACCAGTCGTCTGGACTGGAACCCCAATGAGGCCGACGGCACGCTTCAGCACAGGCAGCAGCTGCCCGACCGCGACGGCACCCTGACCCTGACCGCCAGCACCACCGGCGTCTACCGCGTCAGCCTGGAAGCACTCGGCCTGAGCGACCTCGCCGACGAGGACGACACCATGGAATGGGAACGCGAGGCCGCCCCCTCGCAGAGCGCCGCCGTCCTGCTGGCCGAACACACCGCGATCGAGGCGGCGGTCTGCCTGCCCTTCCAGCGCGAGCACCGCAAGCAGCGCCTCCTGCTGCCCAGTACGGTGTCGGCCGCGGTCGAGCCCACGATCCGGTCCGTCATCGCCGGAGCCGATCACGTCCTGGGGTTCTTCACCCTCGCCAGCGTCCTCGGCCGCCTCCACGACCGCGTCGGCCTCACCCAGGGAGCAACCGACGGCCACTGGCGCACCGATCCTCACTCCGACACCCCGCGCGACTACCCGGCCACCCTCACCGCTCTCATCAGCGACTGGTTCGAGCTCCCCTCACCCCACCACGGCGAAGCCGCCAACACCGCCGCGGTCGACAGCCCCACCTACCTCCGCCACCTCGCCGCCCACCGCGCAGCGCTCGACCCGTTCGTCACCCGCTACCTCGCCGCAGCCGACAGCCTCACCGGCGCGCGCACTGTCGAAGAGCGCCACGTAGCCGGCTTCGCAGCCCTGCGCACCACCGACCTTTCCGCCCTGGCCTGCACGGAGGTCCGCCCCGTCCGCGAAGGACTCCTCCGCCTGATCAAGACGATGCCCCAGGACCCCGCCCACCTGACCGCCTGGTACGAACGCCACCTCGACCAGGTCTGATCCCCGTCGACCCTTGCAAGAAGGAGAGCCCCACGATGAGTGAGCAACTGCCCGACCTGGCCATGTTCATAGGCCCCCTGGGGCGCGGGAAGACGCCGCTGCCGGCTGACGCCGATGCTGGCCAGCTCGCGGCCGTGCTGAGGCGCGCCCTGCACACCGTCGAATGCCGCGAACTCGGGCCAGCCGCCGCCGAGCAGACGTTCGGACCGTTCGCAGACACCACGGAAGGCCGGATGACCGTGTTCATGGACGAGGACCAGCTTCGGGCCGACCATCGCGGCCACGAAGAGCTCCACCAACTGGCGCGAGCGGTCCGTGATCGAGGGCCGGCCGTGGACGTCGTCTTGGCGCCACTCAAGCCGTCCGTGCTGCTCCTGGACGAGATGACCCACGTCGTCGGCAAGAGCGCCGGGTCGGCCTCGGGCACCGGCAGGGCCGGGACAGGCCGGTTGTACGAGCTGCGGCCGGTCTTGCCGTACTCGGGCGCTGTCCGCGTGGCGGCGGGCGAGCGGTGAGAGCAGCGGGCCCCGGCGCGGCGGATCCGGAAGGCCGAGACAGCGAACGTGTGCCCGCGGCGCCGCTGAAGGGCGGAGTGCCGCCTTGCAGCCGATCAGCAGCGAAGAGAGCCTGACCTGCAGGCACGGCCCAGGGAAATCCTCTCGGACCGTAGATTCGAATCTGGGTACGCTTTCGCAGCCGGCCCATGTGCCGGCCTTGGAGCGGGTAGGGCCCGCGACGCATCAGGGGGAGCAGATGACCACCACGAAGACATCAGGCACGGCAGCACCCGCGCCCGCTCACACTTCGGGCATGCCCGTCGCCTTGTTCAGCGACGAGGCATCCGCCGTGATGACGCCCGTGCCCGGCTCGGGCCAGCGCCTGCCGCGGCCGTTGGACACCCTGAAATGGCAGGCGCCCCCTGCACTGGAAGGCATCGACGACGACTCGCAGTGACCACAACGCGAGGGTGGCCCGGTGCCGTGGATCTCCACGACACCGAGCCACGAAGGCCGGTCACTCGGCCCGGGTGCTCCAGCCGAAGAAGAGCCAGCTCGGCTCGGGTCCGGCGGCATCGAGCAGCAGCGCTCCGGCGCCGCCCAGCCGGACGCACGGGGCGTCATCCTCGATCAGGCGGTCGGCCAGCCACTCGGCATCGTCTTCGTTCAGGGGTTCTCCGTCGGAGGGCGACGATGGGTCGTGGGAGGCGTTGAAGTAGCCCGCCGCGACGGCGTGCAGCGCGGCGCGTTCGCGTACGACGGTGACGCGGTCCACCTTCGTCAGGTCCGCGCGGGGCGAGAACAGGTCGACCGGGAGTTCTCGGTCTGCGGCGGCGTAGAGGGCGAAGGCGTTCTCGGGCGTGGCGCCGCTCGCGATGAAGCGGAACAGCATGGGGAACGGGTGCATGGCACTCCTTGGGTGGGGCCCGGCCGCCGGGAGGGTTGTCCCGCGGCCGGGACGGGTGATGATCAGGCGGGCCGACCGGGAATGACCTGTTCGCCGTTGCGCATGGCGTGCATGATGCGGGCCAGTGCGACGGAGACGGTTCCTTCCGGCCCCGCCGCGTCGTCCCGCCCACCGGCGACCCGTACGTCCGCCTCTCCACCCCGCTGACGCTTCACGTGGAAGGTGCGCTGGTTGAGATCGACGGCGTGCACGAGCCGGACTTCCCGCCGGTTGGGCAGCAGATGGTTCACCCGCATGCCCGTCTGCCGGAGCCGCTCCACCGCCGGGGGCAGCGGGACGGTCGTGTCGCGCATCCAGCCCTCAAACATGAACCCGACCGCGCAGACGGGCGCCTGAGCCGCGTCGGCGGGCAGGAGAAGGTCCGGGACGGGCGGCAGCGAGCTGCTCAACCCACTCAAGGCATCAGCGGGGTTGACGCCGCCGGGGTTCCAGATGGCCTCGGGATACAGAGCCGTCTCCACCCGATCGCCGGGCAGCAGCCGCAGCGTGAAGAGGCGGGAGGGACGGTTCCACCCCTCCTGTTCACCGCACTGGGCCTCGATCGCCACGATGGCGGCGGCGATGGTGTTGGCGTGTGGATCGTCCGCCGAAACGAGGGGAGCGGAGAACGTGAAGTCGCGGGGCTTCCTGGACATGGCAAACGCGCCTTTCCGTGCAGCCGTAGCCGAGTACGGCCGCGCTGATGCGGTGGAGGAGGAAGGGAAAGAAGCCGGAGAGCCCGGCTCGATACGACCAAAGTACATCCTGAAATATGAATACGCAACACACGTTTGGCCTTGACCGCCTCCTCGGACGGTGACGGACGAGGCTGCCTGGCGTGTGTATGGCACCGAGCTGACGCACCCGCAGGTGACAATGGGGGCGGTCTCGACGGCGTCCGGTTACTGGGGGAGTGCTCTTTGTCCATCGACCGCCTGCAGCCCATCAGCCCCGCAGCGCTGGCCGCTCGTACGTCCGGACCCGGCATCCCCGCCTCACGCACCGCACCCCGTGCCGACGGCACCTCCTCGATGAGTACCGACGCCTTCCGCGCAGCACTGAAGCGCGGCATCGCGCGCGATGCCGCGCCAACCGTTGCCGCGGCGGCGGCCGCCGAAGCGGCGCGCCGGCTCACTCAGGGCCGCCTGGAGGTATCCGACCTGCGGGTGCTGCTCCTGGAGCCCCCCGGCTCGGAGGTCTGGGCGGCGGTTCGCCGTGCAGCGCTCACCACGGTCACCGCCAGCCCGGAACTGGCGCCGAGCATCATCTCCATGCACGCTCAGCTGCTCCGGCTGGCGGCGGCGACCGTCCGCGAGGGCCAGGACGCCGGGAGCCAGGACGGCTTTCACGCGCAGGCCACGCTCACGGTCGACGACCAGCAGATCAGCGGCAGCATTCAGTGCTCCCGCACCCGCAAGGGCGCCCGGCAGCAGGCCATGACCACGCTCATCGCGGCGATCGCCGGCCTTCCCGACCCGCTCGCCGACCGTGCCGTAGAGGCATGGGGCGCATCTGCCAGCCCCGCCGTCCCGCCGCCAGCCCCGGCACCTCGCGCCGGCTCGGCACCCGCTGCGGGCCGCAGCCCCATCTCGGTCCTTCACGAGTTCGCCCAGGCCGGGCACACCACGACACCCGACTTCCGGGTCACGGGGGCCGCTTCCGCCTTCACCGCCACAGTCACCGCCGTCCACCGCGGGCAGAAACTCGCCGCGACGGGAGAGGGAACGAGCAAACAGAGCGCCCGCGCGGCCGCGGCCAGCAGCCTCCTGGAAATGCTTCAGCAAGCACTGGCCGCCGACGTCCCCCCAGCTCCCGCGCCCGAGCCTCCCACCCCGTCCAACGCCCCGGCGCTGCTTCCACCGCTCGGCCTCGCCCGTACACAGGAGCCACCCCCCGCCGTTCCCGCCAGCGCAGCCGAGTTGTTCCGCGCGCACCACGTCCTCGAGCAGGCCCTGGCCGACGGCGTGGCGCTCACCCTGCTGCCCGCCCGCCACCCCGCCCACAGCACCTGGATGATCTTCCGGCCCGACGGCGTACCGCTCCCCGACCTCGAACTACTGCCGGCGCCCCTTCAGCCGGTCACCCGCGACCTCGTCCTGGCCGGGACCGGTGGCATCATGCCGCGCCGCGCCACCGTGACCGGCATGGCCGTCCCGCTCCGACTCGCCCTCCCCCTGATCCTCGATCCCCGCCAGGGAGAGCACGCCTCGGTCACCGGATGGCGCCACCCTCTGCGCCTGGCCCTCACGTGCGTGGCGCAGCAGCGCGTCCACCCCGCCCTGACCGACCAAGGCCAGGGCTGCTGGCGCATCGGCCCGATCACCGAAGCCCTGCACACCGCCGTCACCGACGTCGCCGCGCTGATGGCCCCCGAAGGACACTGCCTCCTCGCCGGTACCAACCCCATCCGCGTCCCGTCCCCCGAACACGCGGTGTGGCCCCTGCTCGACGCCGTCGCCGACACCATGCTCCGCACCCCCGGCACCCCCACCCTCCTGGGATCCGGCCCCCACACCGGGCCCGCCGGCCAGGACGCCGAGGCGACACCCGAGTTGTGGAGGTGGGCGGACGCGATCGAGGACACCGTCGATCCCCACCCCACCCCGCGCCTGGTGCTGCGCATCAAGGAACCCGACACCGCGGGCACCGTCCCGTCCGCACCTGCCGTCCTGCACCTCGCCGCCCCCGACCAGCAGGACACCGTTGCAGCGATCACTGTCTGGGACGGGGCTCAGCACACCCGGGCCGAGCTCACCCCCGCCGCCCTGCCCGCTGTACGCCGCGCGCTGCGCCGGGCCGCCCGCCACTACCCGCCCCTGGCGCACCTCGCCGCCCAGGAACGCCCCCACCGCATCTCCCTGACCGCCCCAGACCTGGCCCGCCTCCACGACCACGCCACCGCCCCGCTCGCCGAGTCCGGCATCACCGTGCAGTGGCCCCCCACCCTCCTCGGCGCCCTCACCGCCACCGCCGTCATCGGCACCCACGACCCCGGCGACGAGGACGAGTCCCCGACGGGTGGCGGATACCTCGCACTGGAACGCCTGGTGGACTGCCGCTGGCACATCAACCTCGACGGTGACCCGCTGACCGAGCAGGAGATGACCGCGCTGGCCGACGCCGCGTGGCCGCTGATCCAACTGCGAGGCCGCTGGCTCCTGGTCGACGCCGACACCGCTCGCCGCGCCCGCGCCCGAGACCTCGCGCCCCTGCCATCCCTCGACGCGCTGACCGCGGCCCTGTCCGGCACCCTCACCCTCAATGGCGAAGCCCTCGAAGCCCGGCCCGCCGGCGCCCTGGCCACCCTGGTCGGCACGCTGCGCGGCGCCCCCGACGAGACCCGGGCCGTGCCCCCGCCGGCCGCCCTGAAAGCGACGCTGCGCCACTACCA
The DNA here is from genome assembly GCF_018310535.1 of Streptomyces mirabilis. NCBI lineage: Bacteria > Bacillati > Actinomycetota > Actinomycetes > Kitasatosporales > Streptomycetaceae > Streptomyces > Streptomyces mirabilis. Next base: position 480,679 of record NZ_CP074103.1, read on the forward strand.
GCAGCGCGCCCTGACCTGGCTCGCGAACATGGTCGACCTGGGCTTCGGCACGCTGCTCGCGGACGACATGGGCCTCGGCAAGACCCTGACGACCATCGCCCTGCACCTGAACCGCATCGAGACCACCCGCGCCGCCGGCCCGACGCTAGTGGTCTGCCCGGCCTCCCTGATCGCGAACTGGGAGCGCGAGATCACCCGCTTCGCGCCCTCCACCACGGTCGTGCGCTACCACGGCGCCGGCCGGACCCTCGACCGTGACGCCCTCGACCCCAACACAGTCGTCATCACCACCTACGGCACCGTCCGCCGTGACACCACCTCCCTCGCCGCCGCCGAGTGGGGACTGGTCATCGCGGACGAGGCCCAGCACATCAAGAACCCCACCTCGGCCACTGCCAAGGCACTGCGCACCGTGCCCGCCCGCGGCCGGATCGCGGTCACCGGCACCCCGGTGGAGAACAACATCACCGAGCTGTGGGCCATCCTCGACTGGACCAACCCCTCCCTCTTCGGCACCCGCAAAGCCTTCCGCACCCGCTACGGCGCCGTGGAGAAGGACTCCGCCTCACCGGCCGCCGCGCAACTCGCCCGGCTCGTCGGCCCGTTCATGCTGCGACGGCGCAAGACGGACCCCGGCATCGCCCCCGAACTGCCCGGCAAAGTGCACCACCACCGCATCGTCGCCCTCACCGAAGAACAGATCGGCCTGTACGAGGCATCCGTCCGCGACACCATGGACAAGATCGCCACCAGCACCGGAATCCAGCGCCGCGGCCTCGTCCTCAAACTGCTCCAGGCCCTGCGCCAGATCTGCAACACCCCCAGCCTCTACCTCAAGGAGCCGCTGGAGGACGCCGACCCGGCGGGCCTCGCCTGCCGCTCGGGCAAGCTGGCGGCCCTGGACGACCTCATGCCCACCCTGGCCGAGCGCGGCGAAGCGTCTCTGATCTTCACGGGATACGTGCAGATGGGCCGCATCCTTGAGCACCACCTCCGGGCCCGCGGCCGCTCGGTGCGTTTCCTCCACGGCGGAACGCCCCCGGCCCGCCGCCAGGACCTCGTCGACGCCTTCCAGAACGACCCGGACCCGGCCCCGGTCTTCGTGCTGTCGGTCAAGGCGGCCGGCACCGGACTCACCCTCACCCGGGCCGAGCACGTCGTCCACTACGACCGGCCCTGGAACCCCGCCGTCGAGGACCAGGCGACCGACCGCGCCCACCGCATCGGCCAGCACCGCACCGTCCAGGTCCACCACCTGATCACCGAGGGCACCGTGGAAGACCACATCAACGAACTCCTCGCCCGCAAACGCGCCCTGACCGAGGCGGTCCTCACCTCCGGCGAGAGCGCCCTCGCCGACCTCGACGACACCGAACTCAACGCGCTCGTGGCCCTGGCCGCCCGATGACCGGCTCCGGCAACACCCGCAACATGGCCCCCCTCGTGGCCGCCTGGAAGCAGGCATTCCACCTGGCGACCAACGGCTCCGGCTCCTACGGCAAGGGCCTCAACCTCCACCGCAACGGCGGCGTCGCGCAGATCCACGCGCAACCCGGGCGCCTGGCCGCCGCCGTCACCGCGAAGAAGGCCACCCACCAAGCCGTCCTGTTCCTGCCCGAACTGACCGACACTCAGTGGGACACCCTCGCCGGCCGCCTCGCCGGCAACGCCCAAGCCGTCGCCGACCTCCTGGCCAACCGGGTCCCTGCGGCCATCGCCGACCCCGGCCATGCCGGCGGCATCGCCATCGTCCCGGCAGCCGAAGAGATCACCTTCGCCTGCTCCTGCCCCACCGGCCACGCCGGCCGCGTGTGCGACCACAGCGGCGCCCTCGGCCACGCCGTCACCGACCGCCTCGCCGTCACGGCCTCCATCCTGCTCGGCGCCCGCGGCATGTCCGCCCGCAGCCTCGCCGTCCTCGTCCGTGACCTCATCGCCGAAACCGACCCCGGCACCCTCCCGGCAGACGACGACGGAACCGTCCGCGCCGACCAGCTCTACTCCCTGGCAGCCCACCGGCCACCGCACTCCCCGCCCGACCTCGACCTCGATCCCATCGTCCCGGTCACCACCGACCTCGACGACCCGCCCCTCCCCGGGCCCCGCGCCCAAGACCTGGCCTGGATGACCCAGGACGCCGCCGATCGCGCCCGAGCGCTCCTGACAGCCATCCCGGACCCACCCCACGACGACCTCGCCGACACAGTTCGAATCCTCGCCAGCCCTCACGGCATCGACCGGCTACCCGCCGCCGCCGACGCCACTGGCCTCAGCGAAACCACGCTGCGCGCGATGATGATCGGCTACCGCCACGGCGGCCCGGCCGGCGCCCATGCCACCCTCGCCGCAGCCACGGTCCCGCCGAGCACCCTGGAACAGGCTGCAGAGGCCCTCCGCGCCTCCCGCGCCTTCGCCTTCGGCATCATCGACATCGCCGACGGAGCGATCACCGACTCGACCGCAGGCGTCCAGATCCGGCCCGGTCTCGACGGTCGGTGGCACCCCTTCACGCTCAGGCGAGCCGATGAGTGGCGTCCCGCCCCCGGAGCCTGCGACGATCCCGCCGAAGCATTCCGCGCGGCGCGGCGCGCCCGCGCCGCACGACCGCTCAGCCGGTAGACCGACCCACAGCCGACCAGGTCACCCACTCCGGAAGGAAAGATCCGCCGCATGCTTTTGGACCTGCAGACCGGCGTACGCGCCTACCAGTTCGTCGTGGACCGGCTCGACGACCGGCGCCGCGAGCAGTACCCCGAGGGGCGCCAGGCGTATGAGGACGACTGGACAGCCGCCCACGATCTGGAGAAGTCCTACGCCGAGGCCGTACACGCCCAGGACCGTGACACGGCCGAGCACCTGCTCCAGAAGCTCATGAGCTTGGCCGCTCCGTGGCGAAACCATCCGCACCACCCGGACAACGACACCGAGGGCGGGCGCCAGACCGACGGCACCGTGCCGGGCGGCCGGCCATGAGGCGGCAGTGGGTCCTTCCATGCGGCATGATCGCCGCGATGGTGGTGCTCACGCCCACCGTGCTCGACACCCGCAGCACGCCATGGACCATGGGATGGGTCGCCATCCTCCTCGGCGCCCTCGCCGTGCAGATGCTGCTCATGCTGGTGGACCATCTCGCCCCCGATACAGACAGCCCCAAGCACGACGACGTCCCGGAAGCCTGAACCGTCCTGCTCAGCCGCGACAGGGGTGAAGGCGAGCGGGACGCTCGCAGCCACCGCTGTCGGAGCCGGGGCCTACAGTCCGCATGTGCGTGACATGACAGCTGTGAGTGCAGAGGCCGCCTGGCTGCTCCTGGTCGGTCTGGCGTTGGTCGGTGCGATGGTGACCCTCGCCGACGGACGCCTACGTTGGTATCCGACAGGTCTGCTGCAGTGGTGCATGGTCATCGCCTTGGCACAGGGGCCGTACGGAATGCTTCTGGCCAGCGGTTTGATCCCGCAGGCCCAGACCCCGGCCATCCGCATCGTGATGCTGCCGACGTGGATCGCTGGCGTCGGGTTCGCGGTCTGGAAGGGCAGACGAGCCGTGCTCGGCAGATGGGCGGATCAAGAACTCGTCCGCATCCTGGGCAAACTCAACGTGCTGACCCGGATCACCGCGCTGCACCGCCGCGCCGAGGGCGCGGATGTCAGGCAGCTTCCGTTGCAGGAGGCCCGGACCGCGCTGGGCCGACGCCGCGGCCGTGTGGCCTTGCTGTCCTTCGAAAAGGTGCTTGAACTGATGGAGGCGGAGCACCGATCCGCCGAGGAGTGGTCCGAGCTCCGCTCCCCGATCCGCGCGCTGGTCACGAACTTCGTCGGCAGACCACAGACCGACCAGGCGCCCCCTGGCGCGTGACCGATCTTGCGCGATGCGTCGATCGCAAGAACTCCGGTCCATGACCAAACGCGTGTTGATGGCCGGGCGACGCTCGCCCACGGCCATGCCCGATCAGCTTGTCCAGGTCTTGATCTGAGCGGCGACCTCTCGCACCGGGAGCCCGTCCCGGGCGGCGCGGGCCAAGGGAATCACGGTGTCCAGCCCAGGGCTGACCGGGAGGCCGCATGCCGACAGGTAGGCCGCCGTCACCGTGGCCGCGAACAAGAGGTTGCGTACCTCAAGGCTGGGGTTCCTCGCCAGTTCACACAGCAGCGCGGCGGCTTTGTGGTGGGGCTCGGGATAGACCTCGTGGTCCAGGACCTCCGCGCGATGACGTGCTTCAGCTGCTACTGGCACGCCGTAGTCGACGACCTGGGGGTCACCCGGGATCTGCTGCGCCACAGCCAAGATCCAGGCGAGATCGATGCGGAGATTCACGCGGCGTCCCTCGGCGCGCTCTCCATCAGCCCCTCCGGGAGGCCGGGGTAGCGGTCCTCGCCGACCTCCGCCTCGAACGTGTCCGCATACTGGGCCAGGAACGTCGCGGCGCCGGCCATGAAGGCGGCACGGGACTGGTTCACATCGGCCTCGATCAAGTCGGCAACGTAGCCCTGCAGGCTCAGTCCGCGGCGCTTGGCCCGGTCCTCGGCGGCCGCCTTGACGGCGTCGTCCAGCCGGATATTCGTCTGCTTTCCCATACACACCACTGTAGCTAGGTGCTGGTACCAGCGGCTAGCAGAACGGGCGAACGGAAACTGCTGCCAACCGCCGCGCCGCCCTACCGGCCGCGCCCCCAAGGCCACCACCGGGTACGCGCCTGCATACGGCCAGCGTCGATGGGCGCAGACTCGCGCGGCGCCGCGGTGTGGTCAGGCGGCAGGCCGAGCTTGTGCGGGTGAACGCAGGCCGGCCTCCCGTCGAGGGTGTACCGATGTCCGTCAGCCGGGTCGAAGGGGGCCTCGCGACACGGCCGATCGAAGACGACGAAGACCGTACGCGGGAACCGAAGGGCGGGGCAGATCCCACAGAGGCGATGGTCCGAGGCGGGATCAACATGGGGAAGGCTGCCATCCATGCCCGCACACGGTAGCGGGGCGGCCAAGGTGCGGCCGCCACACTGGGCGCCGTCGTCAGCCGACGTAGGGAGCCGGGGATCGAAGTTCCGGTACAGCCGGTGCGGCGTCCGGTTCTCAGGACGGGACTGGGTCCTCCATGGGTTCGGGGATCGCGGCCCACACTGGCGAGGTGAAGCCGGTCATGTCGGGCGCGAACTTCGCCAGGGTGGGAAGGAACCGGTCCGGCTTGCCATCGACGCCGTGGATGACCCGTACGGGCCTGCGTGTGATGTTGGCGAGGTCCTGCGCCTGGTCCATCACGGCCGTGACCGCCTGGGGGAACCGGCTGCCGGCCGGGACAACGACCGGGCCTGTGCACTCGGGTCCGGCGCGTCCCACCATCACGCGGGCCTGCCAGCCGATGGGCTCGCGTCGGTAGTCGACCATGACCCGCAGAAGCCACGCCTGGGCCTCTCCTTCGGTGAGGCCGTCGATCCCGTCCACGCCGTGCAACTGCGCCAGCCGCTCCTCGCTCGGGCCGGGTACAGCCGCGACCTGCGCCATCCACTCCTTGAAGTCCGTCATGGCCTGTCAACGAGGCAGTCGACACCAGGTCGCCCCGGATGTCGCCCATTCGGGAAGGGGCAGGAAGGGGCCTGGCATCTTGCGTTCTGTGCGGCGATCGTTGAAAGGGACGCCATGGCGTCCCTTTCGCCGTCGGGAGGTGACCATGCCCAATCGGCGCTCACGCGGATACCAGCCGTGCTGGAAGCCCCAGGCGTCCTCGCTGGAACTGCTCGCGGCCGTGGACCGGGTCCTGAACCGATACACGGACCACCTGCCCCTCACGATCAGGCAGGTCTGGTACTCGCTGATCTCCGACGGGGTACTGGCCAAGGAGTCCCGTACCTACAAGCGGCTGATCGAGGTGATCGGGATGGGCCGCCGGTCGGGCCGAATCCCCTGGGAAGCGCTCCGCGACGACACCGAATTGAAAGCGGAACCCGTCTTCTACGCCGGCCCCGACGACTTCCATGCCGCGCTGCGGCAGGCTGCGGACGGCTACCGGCTGGACCGGCAGACAGGCCAGCCGATCCGGCTGGAGGTGTGGTCGGAGACAGCGGGGATGGTCAACCAGCTCCGCGCTGTGGCCGACCCGTACGGAGTGCCTGTGTACTCGGGCAGCGGGTTCAGCGGCCTGCCGGCGAAACGGACCGCGGCGCTGCGCATGGCCGCCGATCCCCGGCCCGTGAGGGTGTTCGTCGTATCGGACTGGGATCCGAGCGGGGTGCACCTGTTCTCCGCGCTCGCGGAGGACGTCGCGGCGTTCGCCACCGTGGACGCCCCCGGTTCGGAAGTCGTCTTCGAGCGCCTGGCAGTCACCGAGCAGCAGATCGAGGAACACCGGCTGCCGACCGCCCCCACGAAAACCACCGACAACCGCTCCTTCACCGGCAGCTCCACCACCCAGGCTGAGGCCCTGCCGCCCGACGTCCTCGCCTCCGTCGTACGCGATGCGATCACCTCCCGCCGTGATCCGCTGATCCTCGCGGAACTCCTGAACCGAGAGGAACGCGAACGCCGCGCCCTGCTCGCCGACCTGAACATCCACGCCGACCCCGGGCCCGACTAGCGACTCGACCGGCACAGCCGCAGAGATCGCACCGGCGGGGCCGGCAGACCACCGGACGCTGAGAAAGGGCCCACCGGCGTGGACGGTCCTGGAATGATGAATCACCACATCGCACCAGATCGCCAAGGGGATCAATGGGCCTGCACATTTCGCGGATCGAGATACGCAACTTCCGCAACTTCCGGCACCTGGTCATCGACGACTTCCCCGCCCACGCCGTAGTCGTCGGCGAGAACGGCGTCGGCAAGTCGAACCTGCTGGAAGCGATCCGCCTGGTCCTCGACCCGTCCATCTCCGACGCACGGCGCATGCTGCGCGAGGAAGACATCTGGGAAGGACACCCCGCGGGCCTGGCCGGCGGAGCCGAAGTGACCATCGTGGTCGAACTCCGAGGCTTCGACGACGACGCCGACGCCAAGAGCATTCTGTCCAGCGCCGCGGTGGACTTCGACCCCTACGTAGCCCGGCTGACCTACCGCTTCGCCCCGCGGACGGAGGTGGCAACGGCCGATGGCTCCCGCGTGCAGCCGACCGGCCGGCCGCTGACCGCGAAGGACTACGACGTCGTCGTCTTCGCCGGCGACCGCGAGACCAACGACGTGCGCGCCATCCGCCGCGAAGTTGCCCTGCGCGTCCTGCCGGCCCTGCGAGACGCCGAGGCAGACCTGCACAACTGGCGCCGCAGCCCTATGAGGGACCTCCTCGAACGGCTCCCCCTTGACCCGGTCAACCTGGAAGCCACCGCCTCGGCCATGGCCACGGCAGTCGACCAGCTCACCAAGGACGACAACGTCGCCAAGCTGGAAGGACACCTGACGGACCGGCTCGGCGCGATGTTCGGGCCGCGCCTGGCGGTCCAACCCACCCTGGGGTTCGCCTCCTCCAAGCCGGACGAACTGATCCGCGCCGTACGCCTCTTCTTCGACACGGCACGCCGCAGAAGCATCTCCGACACCAGCCTGGGCAGCGCCAACGTCATCTACCTCGGCCTGCTGCTCGAAGCCCTCAGCCAGCAGCGAGACGACGAGGAATTCATCGCCACCCTCGTCGCCGTGGAGGAGCCCGAAGCCCACCTCCACGTCACCCTCCAGCGGCACCTCTTCGGGTACCTGCTGCGCAGCGGACCGTCGCTCGTCCTCACCACCCACAGTCCGCACATCGCCGCCGTCGCCCCGGTCCGCTCCTTCATCGTGCTGCGCGCAACGGAGAACGGCACTACCGGTGCCACAACGTCCGCCCTCCCCGTCACCAGCGAGCAGGCCGCGGACCTGGAGCGCTACCTCGACGTCAGCCGCGCCGAGGTCCTCTTCGCCTCCGCCGTCGTCCTGGTCGAAGGACTGGCCGAGCTGTACATCCTCCCCGCCCTGGCCGAAGCCGCCGGCTTCGACCTCGACGCCTACGGCACCGTGGTGGCCAGCGTCCACGGCACCGACTTCAAGCCCTACCGGGCACTCCTCGGCCCGAAGGGCCTCGACACCCCCCACGTGGTCATCACCGACGGAGACGCCGCCCGCGACAAGCGCGGCCGACGGGAAGCCGGCCTCAAGCGAGGCGCGAACCTCCACCCCGACGAAGCCCGCGGCAAGGCGCTCCGCGACCAGATTGCCCGCCTGCCGGAAACCGGCGCGGCCGACTACCAAACGACCCGCGATCCCCTCGCCTCAGAACTCCAGGACCACGGCGTCTACGTCGGCGCCCAGACCCTGGAGACCGACCTGTGCTCCATGTTCGGCGAGGAGATCATCCAAGCCTTCAAGGAGCTGAACGGCAACGCCACCGCGATCGACGACGTGAGCCGCGGGGTCGCCAACGAGCTGAACACGACGATCGACCCCGAGCTGCGGAAGAAGATGCTCAAGCGCATCGGCGACCTCGGCAAGGGCCGCTTCGCCCAGCGCCTCGCCGCGCACATCGCCCAGGTCGACCTGGACGCCCGGATCCGGTCCGAAGCCAACATCACGGACGACCTTGTCCCCCTGGACGAGCACGCCCTGCGCCGCCTGGGCACGGCGTCCTACCTCTTCCTGGCCATGGAACGCATCAGCCGCGCGGCCCGCGGAACCTCACTACTCACCGGCCACACGGCGCCACAGGCCAACGGGCAGGGCAGCGATGCAGGTCAGTGACACCCTGCTCGCAGAGCTCGACAGTCTGCACCCCAGGCAGCGGACCGCCGTTCTCCACGACGGCAACGTCGTACTGCGGGCCGGGCCCGGAAGCGGGAAGACACGCACCCTCGTCGCCCGGATCGCCTACGTGCTCCAGACGCAGATCTCGGCCTTCCGCGGCGTGGCCTGCATCACCTACACCAACGCGGCGGCCGAGGAGATCCGCCGCCGCGTCCTGCGCAGCGGCGTGCGCGCCGAAGGGCGGATCACCTGCTCCACCGTGCACGCCTTTTGCCTGAACGAGATCCTCCGCGCCTTCGCACACCTGACCGGGCAGTCGGCACCTCAAGCAGGACAGGTCCTCAACAAGGCGGCCACCGAAGCGCTTCTGCAGCGGTGCTTCGACCAGGCCGGCATCGGCGAGGTCCTCGCCCAGCACCGCATGCCCCAGAGCACCCGGATTCGCCGGGCCCTGGCCTGCAACGAGGACCTGGACAGCTTCGACCCGCGGGAAGTCCAGGCGGCACGCCTCTACGAGGAACAGCTCATCCTCCGAGGCGAGATCGACTTCGAGGCCATGGTCACCCGGGCCGTGCACATCGTCAGGGAGCACGCACATGTCCGCGACCTCCTGCGCTCCCGCTTTCCCCACCTCGTCGTCGACGAGTACCAGGACCTCGGCGGAGTCCTCCACGAACTCGTGCTCGCGCTGCGCGACCTGGCCGGCATCACCGTCTTCGCCGTCGGGGACACCGACCAGTCTGTCTACGGATTCACCGGAGCCGACGCCAAGTACCTGACCGAGCTGGCAGGCCGAGCGGACTTCCGCGATCTCGAACTCGAGGTCAACTACCGCAGCGGCCAGGACATCATCACCGCCGCCGAAGCCGCCCTCGGCCTTTCCCGAGGCCGCCTCGCCCGCGAAGGGGCACCCCCAGGCGACGTCAACCTCGAACAGGTCGAGGGAGGGCTCGCGGACCACGCCCGAGTGACCTGCGACCTGGTCGAACAGGCGCAGAACAAGGGCATCAGCCCCGAGCGGATCGCCATCCTCTACCCCGCTCGCGGTCGCCTGCTCGACGAAGTCCGCAGCGAGCTCACCCGACGCGAGCTGGACTTCCGGCACGAAGGTGACGACAAGCTCCCCGCCGGCAGCCTTTCCCGCTTCGTCCAGCGGTGCGCCAGCCGCGCCGTCACCAACTACCAGATCCACACCGCATCCGGCGCCGATCGCGCCGACATGCTGCGCCGTACGCAGGCGCCGTCACTTGCCTCCCTGGCCCGCGCCTTCACCACGCTGCGTACCGAGGCCCAGCTCGCCCCGTCCCCCTCGCGGCTCTTCGTGCCCAGGGCTCTGCAACTGTGCCTCGACCCCGAGGAGCTCTACCCAGCCGAAGCCCCTGCCCTCGCCTGGCTGGAGCAGCTGCGCGCCGGCTTGGCTCTTGACGAGATAGCCGCGGGACACCCCGACCAGGACAACACGAGCAGCCTCGACCGCATGGCCGACCTGTGCAGGTCCAAGGACTTTCTGCTGCAGGACCTCGCGCGCGGCGAGGAAGTCATCGGGAAGGTACTGCTCGCCACCTACCACGCAGCCAAGGGCCGAGAGTTCGACACCGTGATCCTGCCGGGCCTCCTCCAGGGCATCATTCCGCGTGATGTCCCGAGCGGGAAGCAGTGGCGGAAACCCACGGAGACGGAGCTCGCGGAGCAGAGGCGCACCTTCTACGTCGCCCTCACCCGTGCCGAGTCGACCGTGACCATGATCGTCGGCCCCGGGTACGAGACCAGGAACGGATACTGGATGTCGTTGGGGCCCTCAGCCTTCGTGATCGAGATGGCGCGGCGGCTCTTCCCCGACGAACAGACCTGACCAGGCGGCCGTCCCCGGCCCCGTCCGACGCTCCGGCATCCGACTACGGTGATCACCATGACACTGGGGGAGATGCTGCAACGCCACGCCGGGCAGGCCATGGTGGCGACGGCGATCATCAGCGAGGCCGTCATGACACAGCTGCGCGGACCGGCGGCCGGCATCGCCGTCGGCGTGGCGGCGGCGGCCGGCGGACTGTGGGCGGTGCAGGGCCGCGCCCGGCAGAAGTCGGCGATCGCCATGGGGCCGTCAGCCCAGGCGTTGACCTGGCAGGCCCACGCAAGCCGCAAGCCCGACCCGTCCGACAGCGACACGTACCGCCACATCGCCACCCGGATGCGGCAGACCACCGAGCACGTACGCCGCACCACTGCCGAGCGCGGACTGAAGAAGGTCACCCTGGCCACTTCCAGCGAGACCGGCAGCTGGGCCGACGCCCGCTCCACCGGCCACGGCCGCCGAGGCCACGTGTGGCTCGGCATGCGGTGGCTCCACCCCCGACACACCAACCACCTCCCCGCGGTCCTGGAGCACGAACTCGCCCACCTCCAGCGCCGCGACACCGGCAAGCGCATCGCCGCCGAGTCCGCCGCCGTCGCGGTGGCTGGCCTGGCCGCGGGCCTGCTGCCCCTGCCCGCCTTCGCCCTGACCGCAGCCGCCGCCTGGGCGCTGAACACCCTGTTCTTCTGGTGGGGCGAACTCGCCTGCGACCTCGCAGCCGCCCGCGTCTGCGGCCGGACCGCCGTAGCCGACATGTGGCGCGAGGACCTCGAACGTGACCGCGCCCGCACCGTACTGCCCCGGATCTGGGTGACGGTGCGGGGCCTGCGCACGCACCCGCCACTGCGCCTGCGGATCCTGTGCGCCGAACACGTCCCGTTGCCCGACGCACGCGGGCAGGCCGTGCACCCACTGCACACGCCGGCCGCCAGTTGATCCGACCTCCTCGCCCACTGCTTCCCGTCCACGAACCCGCGCTGCGCGCCGACGCGTGATGGGATTCCCCGATATGTGCGATAAGCGGCCGGTTGGCGCGGTACTTTGTCGAGCAGTCCCCCTGGACGCCGCGTCCCCCCGTGCGCTGCGTCCGGGGGTGTACTCCGCCGGTTCAGGCGTGATCAGCCGCCCTCCGGCCGCGGCAACCCGCTCTCGCGACCGTCTGGCGCGACCGGCTCTCTCTTTCACATGAGATCACCGGCTCGCAGCGCCGGGGTTCGGGATCCGGTAGACCGGGGTGGCGGGTGCGAGGGGGAGGTCGGCGCGGACCCGCGCGCGGAGGAAGAACCGGCGCTCACGAGTGAACGTGACGCCCTCGACCGCACCGTCCTTGTAGACCGGCCCGACGAGCCGCCCGTCACTGTCGCGGATCCCGATCCGCACTCCGGGCTTCCAGTGCGCCCGCCGCCACGTGCCGACGACGAGCGGCCCCCGCGAGCCGGTTGGCGCCGTGCGCTGCTCGGGCGGTCCCTCGGGCGGAGGGGTGAAGTCCAGGACACGGACCCCATGGAAGCCGCCAGCCCGCCCGGCCTCGCTCGTGGCGATCCTGCCCAAGGAGCTGCGCGACGTGGGGCGCGGACCGGGGTCCGGCAGAGCGGGCGGCTGCGTCCATCGGGCGAACGCCAACTGCGCGGCATACCCGTACAGCACGCGGCCGCCGCCGTGGTCGCCGTACGCGGTCGGCTGCAGCACCTGGCATCGCTTCCCCGTCGCGTCGAGGGAGGAGATGAGCAGGAACCCGGACGTCGTGTCCAGCCGGCCATCGGGCTGGGAGGCGAGCAGGCCGCCGAGGATGACTGGCTCCAGTCCCACGCACACGCCGTCCTCGATCAGCGCGGCGAGCTCGTCGTCGTCGGCTTGGGCCGCGCGCAGGGGGACGGCGTCGTGCGTGATGAGGGACCAGGGGGCCGGCAGTCGCAGAGCGTCCCGGGTCGGTTCGTCCAGCGGGGCGGTGGTGACCACGTCCAGGGCGAGCGGGGCGGGGACCATGTGCACGGCGGCCAGGTAGGCGGCGGTGCCGGTCAGGGCGCGCAGCCACCGCACGGCTCGCTCCTGTTGCACGGTGTAGGTGCTGGTGCGGAAATCCTGCTCGTCCAGCAGACCGGACCGCAGCGCGCCGACGTCCGCGGGCACCAGGCCGGACAGGTCCGAGGGCAGGCGGCGATGGATTTGGGCGAAGCGCCGCTCGAGCTCCCACTGCTCCCGCTGGGTCGCCAGTGCGGCCGCGGCGACGTCGATGATGACGTCGTCCGGCCCGCACAGCGCGAGGACTGCCTTGGACTCGTGAGGAGCCAGCTCCCAGTCGATGGCGTGCTCGTTCGCGAGTCGTTGTGCCTCTCCGCACTCGGCGACCACTCGCTTCCATAGCACCGCCAGCTGCTCGTCCCAGGATCCCGATCTGCCGGGCCCAGCGCCGGGACCGAGAAGGAACTCCTTCCAGGCGCCCGAGGTCAGGGCGGTGAAGGTGAGGCCGCTGTCACGCGTAGCCGGGGCGGCCGGTTGCGCGAAGGCCGTGTCGAGGAGGTTCCGAACGCTCATGCCCTGGTCAACGATGGTGCTCGGTTCGAAGGCACTCATGTCCGCGCCTTGCGGTGGCCGCCTGGGGTTGGTCACTCCTCGGCTTGCTGCTGGGCCTCTTCGAGGGCACGCAGCGCGGCCTGACGAGTCTGCTCGATACGGGCAGGATCCCGCGGCGTTTGGTCCTCTTCGGCTCCCGCGCCGCCGTCAGCCGCCGCCATCATGGCGTCGAGGGCCTTGCGCCGCGCGGCCGCACTCAGTGGCGGCCGCCGGCCGCGCAGCGCCCCGATCGTCATCAGCGTCAGCACGTCGTCGCTCGTGGTGGGCCGCATGCGGCCTTCGAGAAGTTCGTCCAGCCGCCAGCTGTCCGCGATCTCTTCCCACGTCACGTCCGGCGTTGCTTCCTCGCTCATGCGTTTCCCCACCCCAAAACGAACGTCACCGCTTCCGGTCTGCCGAAATCCCCGACCGGCGTGCTCACACGCTGCGCATGACCGCCACGACCTTGCCGAGGATGGACGCCGCGTCGCCGCAGATGGGCTCGAAGGCGTCGTTCTCCGGCATGAGCCACACCCTCGGGCCCTCCCGCTTGAGTCGCTTGACCGTCGCCTCGCCGTCGATCATGGCGGCGACGATCTCGCCGTTCTCGGCGTCCGGCTGCACCCTGACGGCGACTGTGTCGCCGTCCATGATGTGCGCCTTGATCATCGACTCGCCGCTGACCGTGAGCGCGAACACCTGCCCGCTGCCGACGAGTTGCCTCGGCAGCGCGAGCACATCCTCGACCTGCTCGTCGGCGGTGATGGGAACGCCGGCGGCGATGCGGCCGACGAGGGGGGTGTGGACTACCGAGGAGTCGGACACCGCGCCTTCGGGGCCCGTCTCCACGGCGGGGCCGCCCTCGGGGCTGGCTGTCGTGGTGGGGACGTAGGCGCGAGGACGCTTCGGGTCCTGTCGCAGGACGCCCTTCTTCACCAGAGCGCCGATCTGATGCGCGACGGACGAGGTGCTGGAGAGCCCGGCGGCCTGGCCCAGCTCCCGCATCGACGGCGGGTATCCGCGGTCCCTGATGCTGGACCGGATGGCGTCGACGATCCTGTGCTGCCGGTCGGTCAGTCCGTCCTCCCGGGTCACGATGCCCGGAGGGCGCCCGACGTACCGAGACGTTGTGGCCTCCATGATGTCCCCCTTCGTGCTCTTACAGGTACGAACCGTAACCCGAGATTCCGGGAAAGGGCACAGGTATTCGACCTGTCTTCCCTGGCCAGGCGGCCGCGGGGGCCAGCCCAGAGCCCGGAGCGGAGAGTGGTGCTGCGTACGGTTACGCCCATGACATTGCCGCTGGAAGACGATTCGAGGCCGCCCTATCTCCAGGCGGCCGAGGTGCTGCGCGCCGGGATCCAGACCGGGGAGTACGCCCGCGGGAGCCGACTGCCGTCGGCGCGGGTACTTCAGGCGCGGTTCGGAGTCTCCAGCTCGACGGTGCAAAACGCGCTGCGGGTCTTGAAGCAGGAAGGCATCGTCTACTCCGTGCTCGGGCGGGGCAGCTACGTCAGCACCACACACCCCGGCCTCCCGCCGGCGCCCCGGACGGAGTCCTCCCCCGTCGCCAACGACGTGATCGACGAGGAACACGACCCCAGACCCCCCTACGTCCGTACGGCAGACCTGCTCAGGGAGGAGATTCGGTCCGGCAGCTTCGAACCGGGCGGGCGGCTTCCCTCCGCGCGCGAACTCCAAGACCGCTTCGGGATCGCCAACTCGACCGCACAGAACGCGGTGCGCGTGCTCAAACGCGAGGGCCTGGTCTACGCGGTCAAGGGCAAGGGCGTGTTCATCCGCCGCTCCGCACAGCAGGACGCGCCCCACCCGGGTGAGACGGACCATTCAGCACAGCCTGGCTTTCACGCGCGACCGCGAACCGATGAAGAACTCGCCGCAGACCTGGCCGCCGCCGAGCAACGTCTCGCGCGCGCCGCCGACGCCTACACCGCGGCTGGTGCCCAGCTCGACGCCCTCACCCGCGAGGCCCTGCGCCGCGGCATGCCCATGCCGACCGCAGCGCGACCGGGTTCGCAACCCCTCTCACCCCGCGTCGGGGTCTGACCCGAGAGCAGCCGATTCGCGGTTCCTGCCCCGATGGGGCCCCTGACGGAGAACGATGGGGATCGTGATGCACGGGGAAGGAACCACGCCGCCGCTCGACCGCACCGACTGCCTCATGGCCTTGGAGGCTGCCCTCCGGTGGTGGGGAGCCGATGTGCCGGAGGACCCAGGAGCGGGTGAGCTGGCACAGCTGCTGGACGAGATCGTAGAACGCCTGAGCGGGGGGCGGAGTACCGAGCAGGCGCGATCGGCCGCCGAGCTCCTGGCCCAGGCGGCTGAGGCACTGAGGGCGGCGGCCCGGCTCGGCGGCCTCCTTCCGGCGATCTCGTTGTGGCACCTCAGGACCGCGCTCCGACAAGAAGCCGTCGCCCGCGGCCAACTCGCCGAGCTGGCCGCGTCCCCCCTGTAACCCGCACCCCGCACCCCGCACCCCGCACCCCGCACCCCGCACCGGCGAACGGCGTGGCGCCCCCATCGAGCCGGGCCCGACGACTACAGTCGCGCCGTGCGGCATCGGTCTGCTGCTCCTCACGCGAACCTCGGCCCGCTGGTTCAAGGCGTAGGCGAAGAAGCACGGCTTCGATCAGCTGCACCCCACCGACCGCAACACCGCACACCAGTGCCTGTTCCTCACGCTCCGCGGGCCGACGGAGCTGAGCGAAAGGTGCCTGAAGCCATGTCGGCCACCCAGACCAGCAGTCGAGCCCGGACCTACGCCCTTTACACCGGCGCCCCCCGCCAAGCCGCCTGTGACGCCGTTACCGCCCTGCAGCCCGGCGCGCCCCTCATCCCGGCACCGGCCCAGCAGGCACAACTGCTCCTCGAATCCGAGGTGTTCTACTGGGTCCTCAACTCCCAGAGGCACTTCTTCGAGTACCCCTTCGGCATCCGCTACGTGCAGCCCACCCCGCACAGCATCAAGCTCCACCTGGAAAGCGACGAAAGCCTCGACAGCCTGATGGGCGGGCTGCTGCCCTCCCGTGCACCGATGCGCACCGGACGAGACGAAATCTACGGACTCAACGGCGTCCGGATCTGCGCACGCACCGATCGCGGCATCGAGCTCCGCCGACTCGGGCAGCCGACCAGCATCCAGCTCACCGGCCCCTCACGCCGCGCCTTCCAGAAGGCCGAGGCAGCCCTCGCCCGGCAGATCCAGAGCAACGGCGGAGAAGCCTGCTGGCTGGCCGGCGACACCTGGACCCCCTACGAGAAGCAGTGGGACGACGAACGACAGCCGATCGCCTACGAGTCCACATGGCGCGACGCGGCTTGGCTGCCCAGCGGACTGCTGCGCCGCCTCGGACTCCTTCACACGGTCGCCGTCCCCCAGGTCGTCACCGGGCACGAGGCGAGGCTGGGGGAGTGGTGGATCCTGCACCTCGAACACGACTCCGACACCGGCCTGCGCCGCGCCGAGCTGGTCCAGGCCCTGACCGACCCGCACCACGGTCTGCCGCTGGAGCTGTGCGGCCACCGCGACCTGACGCCCGGAGAAAGCCTCGGGCTGGTCCTCTTGAAGTCCCCGGATCGCACCGCCGCCCTCCAACTGCGTTACGGCCGGATCGACTACCCGATCAAGGAGAATCGCGCGCAGATGTTCGCGGCGATCCGGCAGCGCACCAGCGCTCTGACGGGCGAAGCCTCATTGCCGCCCATGCCCGGTTGCTCGGGCACCGGTTGAGCCGAGCCCCGCGCCGGCGATTCGTCAAGGCCGCCGTCACTCAAAGGGATTGCCGCAACCGGGCGAGGTCCCACGACCCGCGTGCTTGCCGTACGGTTTCCGGACTGCGCCTGCCGGGGGGAACGGCAGGCCGGACCGGGGAGGGGACGGCGTCCAGATGGTCGGGGATGAACAGGAGACCTGGGGCGAACACGCGATCTGCCGAACCGCAGATCCGGACGAACTCTTCGTCGACGGCGCGGCCCAGAACCGGGCCAAGGCTCTGTGCACCGGCTGCCCGGTGCGCACCGAGTGCCTCGCCCATGCCCTCGACAAACGCATCGAGCACGGCGTCTGGGGAGGCATGACCGAGCGTGAACGGCGCTCCCTCCTGCGACGCCGGCCGCTGGTCACCTCCTGGCGCCGCCTGCTCGAAGCGGCCCGATCAGAACATGAGCGCATCGTCCGGTCCGACGACCAGCAGCCCTGGAACGCCACGGGGTGATCACCCCCGCTCGCACAAGGCCTTCGGAGCCCGCGTCACCGGAATGCGGTCGCCGGACGGAAAGCGCGAGAACGGCGCTGTCGGTGGCGCCTGACAGGATTCACCGATGGAGATCAGCAACGCGCCACGCCACCCCGTGAACCAGCAGCGCCTCGACCAGGCCCTCGGCGACAAGACGGACCGTGTCCAGGAGCGTTTCGAGGACGTCTATCAGCGTGGCTTTCCGATGCGCGTGATGCTCGAGGAACTCGGCCACGAGCTGCTCGACCACGTCGCAGCGCGCACCATCCAGGACCCCGACCTCGACGACGAGCGCACTCGCCTCGCCCTGGTCACCGCTGCTGAATGCCGCCTGGGCGTGCTGGACCGGGGCTGCTTTCCCCACGGCGACTGGGCGATCCCCTTGCCTTTGACCGGGACGCGTCTGACCAGCGAGGAGCTGGACTATGACGAGATGCACGACGCGACCGACACGGTCACCGCCCGCACATGGGTCGACGCCTTCGATATCTGCGTCTCCAGCGGTCTGGTGCGGGACTGGGAACGGGTGATCGGTCTGCTCCTGCGCAACGACTTCGCGCCCGCACTGCGCAACAGCCTGCCCCACGCCGGCCGGGACTCCGTCTCCGATTCGGCCGACCTCGCGCAAATGGACGCCCTGTGCGGCTACCTGACCCCGGCCCGCGGTCACCTGCCCCGAGACTGGCCACAGGTGACGCTGACCAAGCCATCGACGGACGAGCGACTGGACGCGGCCCTCGCCTTGGACGCGGCCCACGCCGTGAGTCCCGACCAGCGCCTGCTGCGCGTCCTGCTCCGCGACGATCAGAGCGCCTTCGAGCGGGCCTTGGACGAACGACTGGCGCAGCACCGTGTCGGCGTCGGTGAGAATCCCGCGCCCGGGAGTCTGCTTCCCTTTGGCGCGATCGCCTTGGCCGCACTCGCCGTGCAGGCGCATGGCTGGGACCTGCGGACCAGGTCCGCCTACCTTCCGACCTCGCTGCTGAAGCCGCCTACCCCTGTCGGCTCCTGACCCGGCAGAACGGTCGTCGCCGGACCTCGGGGGTTACAGCAGGTCCACGTCCGCGTCGACGTACCCGTACTGGCGGGCCATGTGTACCAGCGCCTCCCGCAGCCGGCTCAGGCGTCGCCGCCACGCGTGACCATGGACGGCGCCGGTCTTCGGTCGCCTGCGGTGGTGGTTCGCGCGCCGAGGACCGGTGAGCTGCACGGCCTCGCGCCGGGCGAGGAGCCGCCCACTGGTCTGGCCGCCGGCATGCGGCTCTTGTGCAGCGGCCACGGAATCGAGGTCCCGGTCGTGCGGCCATACGCCGGGGAGTTCGACGAGCGCAGAGCGTGCCGAACGTGCCTGGCTGTCGCCCGGGGCGAACCGCCCGCCCGGTACTTCGCTGTCCACTGTGCCGCGTGCGGCGCCGCCCGGGCTTTCACCCACGGACCTGACGGCGCTCCCGTGGTGGTCTGGGCACGCCGGAGGCGATGACCGGCTACACGTCGCTGGGGTCTCGTTTGTTGCCCTGAACTCGGACCATGATCAGGGTGCGCGGACGAGGGTCGCCGGCGGGGCCCGGCAGGGTGCGGACCTGGATACACGCCGGGATGGCCGCGAGACCATGCGGCTTCGGGGTGAGATCCAGGACCACGAGGAAGTTCACGGGTGGGCCGGCGACCTGGTACGAAATCGCCTGGGGCCCGTAGGTCTTGGCGTACGCGTCCCAGGAAGAGTCGGTCCAGTCCCGCTTGAGCTCCAGGGTGATGAGTTCGGTGTGCGGCTGCCAGGCGATGTCGACGCGGCCGCCCCCGATGTTGGTTTCCTCCATGCGCACCCGCAGGCCCTGGCCGCGCAGGAAGTCGCGGAGGTCGCGGCCGAGTTCGGCTTCGCGGGGTTTGTCCTCGTCCTTCTTGAGTTGGCGGAGGTAGGCCCGCGCTTGTCCCCCGTACTTCTGTGTCTCGGACAGCCGCAGGTCGACGAACCGGAGCAGGTGCAGGACCATGCGGTCCACGTCAGCGGCGAACTGCCCGACGTATCCGTCCGGGCATTGCTCCTGCAGTTGGCGGTGGGTGTCGCGGAACGCCGTAGCGATGATGGGCACTTCGTCGACCGGCAGGGCGGCTTGCCGGGAGGCGAGCATCGCTGCGATCCGCTCACTCAGTTCCGGTACGTCTGCCAGAAGGTTCTGTAGGCGCTCGGTATCTGCTGAGGAGAGCCCGAGCCCGGCGAGTTGTGCCGCCGGGCGGTCAGGTTTTGGGGACGAGGCACCACCCCCGGTGTCCAGCGCCTGCCGGAGCCGGGCGGCCTGTTCCCGAACGAGCGTGGTGGTCGGGTCCTGGTCGCGGCCAGGGTCCTCGACGAGTTCTTCCAGCCACTCGTCCAGAAGGGCCAGTCCGCCTTCGTGCGCGAGGAGGGTGGCCTCGACTCGGGGAGCGAGGAGGGAATGAAGGCCGTGCGTGGCCGCTGGTACAACAGGCCCCGGCTGGAGATTGGCCGGGGTCGAGGAGGGGGCGAACAGGTCGAGCGTCCGGTGAGCGGTGTAGACGTCCACGAGATCGCTGATCACGGCGGCGGCGTGGAGCCAGGCTCCGGGGCGGTCCGCGTGCTGTGCGCGGGTGAGGGTATCGAGGAGGTGTTGCCAGGCGGTGAGGGTGTCCAGCCGCGGAGTGCGCCACCCAGGTGGCAGGCCCAGGAGGTTGAGGCGTAGTTCCAGGACGGCTTCGTCGAGCTGGCTTCTGGCGTCGTCGGGGAGAGGAGCGCCGGCGGAGAAGGCGAGGATCGCGTCGATGGCGGCGCCGAAGGCGGCCGCGTCGGGTCGTTCTTCGTCCTGGTGGGCGTCGCTGAGGTGTCGACGGGCTTCAAGAAGGAGTGGGCGGGCGCGGTCAGCGTCGTTGGTGTGCAGGGCTTGGCGCAGGGCGAGCATGCCGAGTTCGAAGGCGGCGTCCTCGGAGACATCGTCGCGTTCGACCAGCTGACTCAGGAGGAGGCCGGGGGCGGGCGAGTCGAAATGCTCGGCGACGGCTCCTGCGACTCTGACGGTGCGCAGGGCGTAGTCGTCGTCGATCCGTGCAAGTTCCTGGTTCAGGCGGCGCAGACGGTCCAGGAGGCCATATTCGGCGGCGGCGCCGGCCAAGACGACGCGGGCAGTGCCTTCCAGGGCGATGCCGCCCAGGAGGTCGGTGTGGCTGCGGCTGGCATCGAGCCAGATGTCGGCCAAGTCATCGCCGAGTTCGTGGACAGCCTCGGGACATCCGAGGAGGGAGGTGATGACACCCTCCAGGCGGAGCGGGTCCTGAGGGACCTCGGCGG
The DNA here is from genome assembly GCF_018310535.1 of Streptomyces mirabilis. NCBI lineage: Bacteria > Bacillati > Actinomycetota > Actinomycetes > Kitasatosporales > Streptomycetaceae > Streptomyces > Streptomyces mirabilis. Next base: position 501,331 of record NZ_CP074103.1, read on the forward strand.
CAGTGAGGAGGAACGCACGGGCCTGGTCGTCCTGGATAGCTGTGTGGTCGGCGCACATCAGGGCGACGAGGGTGGGCAGTTCGTCGTGGTTGAGCAAGGTGGCGGTGTCCTGCAGGAGGTGGCCGAGCCCCCCGAGGTCGACGAGGGACGGCGTGGGTCCGCCGGCGCGCTGGGCGTCCACCAGCGGTTGCAGCGGATCGGGAGCGCCAGGGGACACCGGTCACCATCTCCTCACTGCGCTCGGCCGTCTGTGGAGCATAGGGGCCGGGCCTGTACCCGGAACACCCGCCGAAACGGGGTGGTCACCACAGGCGTTCCCCGGCCGGCGCGAGGCGTAGCTGGTCTTCCGGAATGACCGAGGCCACCTCCTGGCCGCGGGCGGTTGCGACGACAACCTGGAGCCGTGGTGCCGTCTCGGTGAGCTGGACGAGCCCTTCCAGCATCAGCTCCAGGTCTCCGCGGTCGACTTCTTCGGCGCCGGGCGAGTCGATGATGAGCAGTCCCGGGTGCCTGCCGACGCCAGTACGGATGCCGTGCCGCAGGAGCGCGGTGGTGGTGACGATCTTCAACCGGAGCTGCTCGCCCTCGGTGAGCGATCCGTACGACTGATGCTGGCCGCCCTTCCACACCTTCAGGGTGGCGCTCGTGCCCAGTTCGACGTCTTCGAGCATCTCCAGCCCGAGCTGGCGGCCCATCGTGACGATGTCGGTCTGGACGGCTCGGATGACCTCCTTCAGGGCCTGGGTGCGGCGGGTGTGCGCAGCCTTCTCGGCAGCCTTGAGGATGTCTTGGTCCCGTTGGAGCGGCGCGAGTCCTGCCGGGTCGCCGAGGTCGTCGAAGCGTCCTCGACGTTCATCGAGGGCGCCCTTCAGCCGGGCGACCTCGAGCTCGGCTGCTCGGCGATCGCCCGTGGCCGGGCGGGCCAGCGCCTCCTGAAGGGCGTTCCGGGTCTGGCCGAGTGCGGCAGTGACTGCGGTCGCCCTGGCCTGCTTGTCGGCCAGCACGGTGGCCGCCGTCTCAACGGCCTGTTGGACCTGGGCGAGTGTCTGGCGCAGTTCCTGGTCGTCGTCGACGTCGTCGTCGTCGTCGTCGTCGTCGTCGACGTCGTCGAGGCCGTCTTCGTCGGCTGAGGTGCCGTCGTACTGCGTTGGGGACGGGTGCAGTTCGGAGGTACACAGGGAGCAGTGGCCTTCGTCTTCCCGGGCCCATTGGGTCTGGGTGACCTGGGCGTCGCAGCGGGGACACACCGTCGGTTTCAGGGTGTGGAAGAAGGCCTTGGCGAGGGCGGCTTCGTGCGCGGCGTGGACCAGAGCGGCCAGGTTCTGGCGCTGATGTTCGAGTTCGTCGTGCTGCGAGCGGGCTTCGGCGAGCTCGCGCTGCGCGGCGCCGGCCGCTTCGGTCGCCGCCGCGAGATCCTGGTACGCGCCGTTCAGGTCGGCGGCGCTCTGACCGAGGTCGGGAAGGGCGTCCAGCCGTTCCTGGGCTCGTTGGAGGCTGCGATCGAGTTCGTCGATTTTGCTCTTGCGCTCGTCTGCCTCGGCCTGCGCGCGGGCCCTGGCGGCGGACAGCTGCGCCGTGACGATCTTATGCGCGACCGAGGCGGACACCATCGTGGCGGCCCAGGGTGCTCCCAGAAAGAGCTCAAGGAGCCGGGTCGGCAGGGCGTTGCGGGCTTCGTTACCCAGGAGGTGGCCCAGGCCGGAGCGGTTGATGTGGAGGGCACTGGCGTACGCCGGCCAGGACAGTTCGCCGGTCAGGGGCGGTCCATCCACTCCTTCGGGGCGCTTCTGCTGGGTGCGCAGCGGCTCCAGACCGAGCCGGTCCAGCATGAAGGCGTCCATCAGCTCTTCGAAGGTGGCGGCGTTGTCGAAGGTCAGGAGCACCGCTCCGGTGTCCTTGGAGGCCACGGTCCCCGACGGCTTGCTGTTGCTGACGGTCATCTCGACGACGAGGGTCTCGTCGTCGAGGACGAACTCGGTGCGTACCCGGTGCAGCCAGCTCTGGACGTCGCGCTGGAGGGCACTGCGGCCGCGCAGGCACCACAGGATGATCTCCAGCACGCTGGACTTGCCGGCCTCGTTCTTGCCCGACGAAGCCAGGCACCACACTCCGGGCCCCATCTTCCAGTGGAAGTGAAAGGGCTCGCCCTCCTGGTCGTCGCCGCCATCGTGGTCACCGGCCGGAGCGGGGCGCACGCCCTCGAACTCCACCTCGGTGACGCTCAGCGAGTGCGGCCTGGGCAGGGCGGTCTGCGGACGCACGCCGTGCTCGGCGAGGACCGCCTTGACGTCGTCCAGCTCTCGGCCGGTCGCCTTCGCGATCTCCTCCAGCCACACCTCGACCGGGCCCGGGCCGCTGCTCGCTGTGGTCATGCCAGTCCCTCCTGGGCCAGCGCCTCGTCCAGGCGCTCGCGGACCCGCTCGGAGATACCGCCGATCATCCGGCGCACGGGTGTGGTGGCGTACTCGGGCTGCCCGTATTGCTGTTCCTTCAGCTGGGCTCCGGTCATCCCCTCGACCGCGGCCGCCACGTAGCCGGTCTGCTGGTCGTACCAGGCGAGGACCTCTTCGCTCTCGCGGAGCCGTTGGGCTTGGTCCGCGCCGGCCTGGAGGAGGAAGTAGTCCCTGCGGCGGACTCGTTCGTCGGACACTCGGCCTGCGCGCCGTACCGCGATGAGTCCCAGGTGGCGCAGCACGCTCAGGGCGTTGTCGAGAGCTTCGTAGGCTCCGTGGTCGTTGCGGAGCATCCGGTAGGTGTGCAGTTCCGGCTCGCGTTCTTCGAAGACGGCGCGGGCGTCGAGGAGCCGCTCCGCCGGCAGGCTGCCGTCCTGCCACCTGGTGATGATCAGGTTTGCGAGGTAGTCCGGGTTCCGTACGAGGAAGTCCAGCTTCTGCAGCTTGCGCTGGGACTGGATCGCCCGAACGGCTGTGTCGGGTACCTGCGGCCAGTCGGCGCAAGGTTCACCCAGCCGATCCAGGATGAACAGGACTCGTACCGCCGTCTGGCCTGTGGTCGGTGAAGGACTGACCGCGACCACCCCCTTGGACCTGCCCGAACGTCCAGGACCCTCACTGATTGCTGATCATCGGTCACTCACCATACAAGCGAACATCACCGAATTACCCCCGTGTGGCGCGATCGGCCCGGAAATCTCGATCGGCCGGAGGAGTGAACCCCGCGGTGTCGCCTGTGGTGTCGTATGCGCTTCATGGCGTAGGGCACTGGTTGACGGGACACCGACGTGCCGGTGCCAAGCTCGTACGTAGACAGACCGAGGGACGGAGCCCGATCGTGGTGAACGCCAGCAGTGCGCCTTTGTCCTACGTGCCGTGGTCCCCCGAGGAACCCGGCTGGACGACCGACCAGGCAGGCATCCGCGGCGCCGAATGGCTCATGGAACAACCGGGCCAGAAGCTGGTCTTGGTCCCCCAGCTGCAGAACTACCAGCAACACCCGATGGCCCAGCACGTACGGAACGCCGTCGTCGCCAAGCGCGGCGCCCTGTCGGGGTGGGACCGCGGCCCGGTACTGGCACCATGGCCAACCCGGGAGATCGTGGGCGATCTCGCCAGTGACCTCCGGGGCCGGGCGACAGCCATCTGCGTCATTCCATGGGGCACCGATCCCCTCCTGACCGCGTGGCTGCGCGCACGCCGTGCGGTGAGCGTGGTCGACGGCTCCGTACACCCCGAGGCGGACGAACCGCTGCTGGAGCCGGTGGTCGAGGCGGCGATGACCGAGCTGGGGCAGCACGTGAACCACGCCAACGCCCTCGCCAGCCACATCGACAAGGCGTTCGCCTTGCACACGCTGCTGAAACTGCACGAGGCGGGCTACCGGTGGGACGTCGACAAGCTGTGCGGCTGGGCGCTGGGTCATGGCTTCACCGGCGCAGAGGAAGACCGTCTACGGCAGTACGCCACCAAGGTGCTTGAGGGATCCACGTTCCGACCGCTTCCGACCGACCCCTTCTCCCCCGGTGCCGTTCAGCGATGGCAGGACCAGGCGTCTTAGCTGCACGCGGTGAGGTCTGGCGCGGTACCGTGTCGCGCCATGACGCTGAGGACCAGCAGGGACCTTATGGCCTGGCAGCCGCCCACCGGCTGGCGCGAGCTGAGCAGCGAACAGCGCCACGCCTACCTCGAGCGCCACGGCATACGGATCCCGCTGAGGCCGGCCGACTGGGAGCAGATGGATCACGACCGGCGCATGGGCTACCTCTCCTGGCACTCCCGGATCCTGAGCGACACCCCCGATGCGCGGGCGGCCAAGGAGCGCGAGTTCCGCAAGGACCTGCGAGCCTGGAACGTGCTGATGGGCTGGTGGATCCTGTGCCTCCTCGTCGGGCTGGGCATCGTCTGGGGAGCCGGCGCGGCCGGTGAAGGCATCGGGCTGCGCATCGGCATCACGCTCTTCGCGGGCGTGGGGTACACCATGGCGATCTTCATACCGATGCTGATCAGCAGGCCCTCCCCGCCCCGCACCTGATCCTTCGTCGGTGCTCGGCCCGAAATTCGGTGGCTGAGGGAACTACGGCCGTGCCAGGCTCCAGCCACCGAAGGGGCGTAGCTCAGCTCGGCCAGAGCAGCGGATTCCAAACCCGTGCGCCGCAGGTTCGAATCCTGCCGCCCCTGCGCGAACGGCAGCGCGTCCAGGTCCTCATGGGACCTGGCCGCTCGCTCATGAGCCGACGAACTGGGGCGTCACGCCAGTGCGCTGCAGGAACTGCCGAGCACCGCGCAGTGTGGTGCGCAGATTGCGCTGGGCCGCCCGCTGTCGAGGCGTACGTCGAGGGCGCCGGGAAGGGTGCTGCCGGCCCGCAGGCCCGTGGGCAACCGGGCGTCGTCGAGGCCGTCCCGCTTGGCGATAAGGATGCCGAGGTCGTGACGGCTCAGCGCGTCGGGCCCGCCGAGATGGTGCATGCCGGCCGCGTCGCACGAGGCCAACTCCAGCAGGGCGGCGGCCAGATCGGCGACGTGCACCGGGCAGCGGACGTCGTCGGTGAATCGATGAGCAGACCGACCTGACCATCCACGGCGTGATCCTCGCCGCCCACGCCGACGCTGCGGCCCTGCGCAATGCCGAACCTGGAGCAACTGGCCGCCAGCGATCCTCGGTCCGTGCCTCAGCGGGTCCTGACCGCCATCTTCGCCACTGCCCTCGCCGCCGATGAGATCGACGCCTGGTACGAGGCCTACTTCGAGGACTGACTGAGTCGGCGGCGGTTACGGTCATCGGTCGTGTCCCTCGCCTCTTACACCTACACGCCGTCACCGCCCGCCTCGTCGGCAACTTGGAGAGTTCCGTGGGCGCCGAACACGGTGTGGAACACCACCTGCCCGCTGTTGGACGCAGCGTCACTGAACCAGCGGCTGGAGCGCAGTGCCTGGGCGACGCATTCGGCCAGTGCGTCACCGACGGGCGCGACGGACGTATCGGGCGCCACCAGCTCGGGCAGGTCATCCAGGTCCATGCCGTACTGCTCAAGGTGTTGGATGAGCAGGTGGGCCAGGGCGCGAGAGGGGTCGCTGGTTTGGCGCTGCCCGTCGTCGGGGTCCATCAGCCCGGGGAAGACCACGGCGCGGGTGAAGAAGTCGCACAGGGCCCCGAACGCCTCCGGGTCCGGGTGGTGGCTGCGGTCGTCGCGTGCCGTGAGGGCCCACTGCAGGATGACGTCCACGTGCGCGCGCCGGGCCCGCTCCGCCGCGTCTGGCGTGCCGGCGTCACCGGACCCGAGGGCGGCGGCCCCGGCGGTGCCGTCGGCCTCCACGGGAAGCGGCGCCGTGACGGGCAGAACGTCACCCAGCTCGGCCTGCCACCGTTCGAATGTCGCGGCTTCCTCCTCGGCGCGCTGGTAGGCCGCGTCGTACTTGGCGTCGCCGAGGACTGCGGCAGACTCCGCCCACCTCGCGAGGATCGCAGCGTGCTCCCACCGGTCCTCGGACGCAGGAAGCTGGTCGCGGCGCCCGTCCATGAGGGCCGGCAGCAGCGCGGTGATCGCCGCCGGCGCCGCCAGTACTGGGATCGGTAACGCGACGAGCTTGTCACCGTCTCGCTCCTGGTACGCCCAGCCCGCGGACGAGTTCCACACCAGCTCCAGCCCGTCCGGCCACTCCTCGGCGGTCAGCTCCGCAGCCCCGCCGGTCCACGCCCACCGGGCCTCCGCCGTACCCCGCACCTCTCCCCGGCGGACCGCGAATTCTGCATCCGCGTAGCCGGCGCGCGCGAGAGCGCCCTCGATGATGCGCGGGTACCTCTTCCAGCCCCTGAACTGGTCCACGGTGCGACCTCTCCTGCTGCTCCGAAACGGCACTGCCTCTGTCCCGGGCAGACTGCCAGCCGCCACCGACAACGCCGCCGCCGGTAACCGAACGGGAACCGAAAGCACGAGCATTCGTACGGCTCCTTGTGCTGGGCCGACTCCACCGCAGGGGCCAGCCCCGGAGCCGCTCACTCCCGTCACCCGCCCGTGCGTCTCCGTACGAAGCCGGCCCGCTCCGAGCCGCCGGCTGCCAAGGTGACATTCATGGAATCCGTCGACACCGCCCTGGACCGCCTCTGGCCCGCCGAGCTGCGCACCGACCATCTCTTCCTGCGGCCGGTCACCCACGAAGACGGACTCCTCGTGCACAAGCTGCTGACCGACGACCGGGTCCGCGCGCACCTCGGCGGTCCGGTCACGCAGGAGCGCGTCGCCGCCCGGCAGGCCGCCTACCCGACGACGGCCGGCGCGTGGACCGTCGTCCGCGTCGCCGACCAGCAACCGATCGGCCTGGTGACCATCGGCGCCGACCACAGGCGCGAGGGCCGCGCCGAAATCTCCTACCAGCTGCTCCCCTCCGCCTGGGGCGAAGGGCTGGGCAGGGAGGCCGTCGCCGCGGCCGTCAGCTGGTGGACGGACGCCGTCCCGGGCGGTGGCCCGCTGGTTGCGGTCACCCAGAAGGCCAACCTGGCCTCGTGCCGCATGCTGGAGTCGATCGGCATGATCGTCGTGGACGAGATCGACGAGCACGGTGCGCGCCAGTGCCTCTACACCCCCGCGGGCGACCAGGACGACAGCGATCTGCGCTGGGTCCGTCTGCTCGCCGAGCACCGGGACGCCGTCGAACGCCGACGAGGTGCCCAGGCACGCGCGACCGCGGCCGGCCAGGACCTCCCCGACGACCTCGCGGTGCTCACCCCCGAGGAGTTGGCCCGGCTGTGCCCCGCCCGTCACGGCGCCTACGGCCGAGTCTGCGCCCGCAGGGCCGATCACACGCCAGACCTTCACCTGGGCAGGGCGCAGGACGGCGCGTGGATCGCCTGGCTGACAACGGCTGGAGCTTCCTGACCGCTCGCCCCGGCGCGGCCAAGGAGCGCGTCGGCGCTCAGAACTCGCTGGCGCGCATGGGGACGAGTTCGGCGACCTCGAACTGGGTGGTCTCCGGGTGCAGTTCGAGGAAGCGGGCGATGACCTGGGGGTGAGCCTGGCCGACGAACAGGTCCAGCGCCACAGGGTCGAGGGGACCGTCGTCCAGCTGCAGGTACGTCATGGCCAGATGGGCGCCGTGATGCAGAGCGTCTTTCTCGGTGGGGTAGGTCCAGGTGCTCAGCCCGCGTCGCGGCTCGCTGCGGTGCAGCAGAACCCACGGTCCGCCGGCCGCCCCCTCAGGCGCGTTGGCCAGGGCCCGGCAGGTGCGGCACCACGACGCGTTCGCGGCGAGCCGCTCCGCTGAACCGGCCCCCCACACCGGTTCTGGCACGACGATGCGCGCGGCTGTCGGCCGTACGGGCAGGGTCTGCGGCTCCCGGGTGAGCAGTTCGGGGACCTGGTAGGCGGTGCGGGCGCGGCCTTTCCGGCCTGCCGGGAGCTGCCACAGAGCCCGCGGCCACGGCTCATCGAAGGTTACCGAGGGGCTGCTGCTGAACGGTCGGCCGAGGCCGGCCAAGTCCCTGTGGGACGGTTTCGGCTCCTCCCCGGGAGGCAGCGGCAGCAGCCAGCCGGCCGCGTCCTTCACCCAGCCCTGCCGGCAGCCGCCACACCAGTGCACGGCGGCAGCCTGCTCGGCGGGGCTGTCGTACCAGTCCGGCTCCTCCCGGCCCAGCCCTAGCCGCGTCATGGCGGTCGGCTTCTCGCACGGGCAGGACGCGAACCGGTACAGCTGCACATCGGGCTGCTCGTCGCGCGAAGCGTGCAGCCACGCCCGGTGGACACCCAGCGCCTCTGCCAGCGCCTCCCGCTCACGTTCTCCGGGCCGGGACCGGCCCGCCGCCCAGTGCCCGATCTGGTGCGCGCCGACGCCGACGTCGCCGCCCAGGCCGACGGCTGTCTTCGCGGCCGCCTCTTGCAGCAGCCGCAGGCGTCGCGCGAAGGGAGCCAGCTCCAGCAGCGCCCACACCGGATGGTCACCACGGGGTTCGACGTACTCCAGATCGTCTTCCCACACCTCATGGAGCTCGTTGTAGGACGTGGCGTGCTCGGCCAACGTCTCGATCACCCACCCGCGCACCGCAGCGTCGTGTGCCCACTGCTCACCGGTAGCCTCACGCGCCGCCGCGTCCGCGTTCTCCTCCAGCACCAGCTCCTCGTGCATCGGGAACACCAACTCCTCGACGGCCAGCAGTGCCCGGGAGGCGACGACACGACGAGCAGGCTCCGGCACCGCGCCGTTCAGCACACCCGACAGCACGTCGACGGCCCGCACCACCAGCCGGTCCTGCTGCTTCCCCCACCTGCTCACCCTGGCCCCCCTCCCGCGGCCGCCGCGGCCCCGCACGTGCCACATCATCCCGACTACGACACGGACTCGGGCGACAACGACCGAAGTTCACCCACACCAGAGCAGACCCGCCTCACCTCTCGGCCGGCCACCAGCGCCCAGCGTCAGGCCCAGCACAGCCGCTGGCTACGCGGCCACATACGCGGTGCCCGCCGACCGCCTCGGCGCCGTCGCCGAACAGGCCGAACTCGCCCCCGCGCCCGCCCGACCCTGCGCCGTAGCAGCCGGACAACCAGCACGCATGCCGCACCCCAACACACTCGACTACGCTGCGCGTTGTCGTCAGGGCGAAGGAAGGGCGGGCTGTGGCCAAGCGGACGAGCGGCCCCGAGAAGAACCGCAAGGAGCCGATGTCCGGCGTCGCGCGCCGGCTGTGGGCGTTCTCCGGCAACGAGTGCGCCTGGGGCGACCCGCACTGCCCAACGCGGCTGGTCACGGATGAGGGCGCCTGGGTCGGCAAGATCGCCCACATCATCGGCGCTGAGCCCGGCAGCGCCCGGCACGAGGCATGGGACGGCCGGGACGTCGAACAGCTGAGGGACTTCGACAACCTGATGCTGCTGTGCGGGGTGCACCACGACCTGATCGACAGCAGCGTCACCCGGGACAACTACACCGTCGAGTACCTGCGCGCGGTCAAACAGAAGCATGAGGGCACGTACCGGTACACGGTCGACGACATCGAGGCCGAGTTCCGGGACACGGTCAACGGCTTCCTGGTGCGGCCCGCCACCACCATGCGCCGCTTCTTCGCCTGGGAGGACGCCGACCAGGATCCGTCGGACGAACAGGACGTCCTCGAACTGGTCAACCGCTTCGCGGGGCGTGTCGGCGGCCTCACGCGGATGGCCCGACAGGTCCTCGCCCTCGTGGTCCACGAGGAGACCACGGACTTCGAACTGGTGTTGCGGCGCTTCTCGGCGGACCGTACGACGCTGCTCAGCGTCGTACGCGAGCTCCAGAAGGCGGAGATGGTCTACCTCCACGACGAGGAATACGACGAGGACCGCGGACAACTGTCCCTGCTCGGTGGCGCTCTGGAGGGTGTCTCCGAGATGTGGGACGAGCTTCGGGGCTTCTGCCTCGACGAGAAGGTCGACCTGAAGGAGATCCTGGTGGATCTCGACTTCTCCCGCCTGGACTGAGCCGTCGGCGACTGTACGAACCGCCCCGGGAGTGACGGCCCCGGCCGTACTGCGTCCCGTCACGGGGACCGGGGCCTGTCCCGCACACTCCATTCCGGCACGGGCCACAGCGAGACTAATGGGTGAGCCGAGAGCTCCAATACGGCTCTCTGCGGGCTCGACTCACCGGCCGGGACGAAGTACCGCGCAACGGCGCGGCACCGGGACTCCCCTGGCGTGTTCATGCAGCCGGCCGCCGTACAGGACAGCTACCACGAGCGGCGCCACCGACTGCACCGTTCTCCCCATCCTGGACTCGGGCCGTGTCCGCCTCAGCGGGCCCAGCAGCGACACCGTAGAAGCCACCGAAAGCCTCGACCCCGCTCTTCCCCTCCAGCTGAGCAAGCAGCGCTGCCGCTGCCACGCCGCGAGCAAGCTCACTCGCCGTCCGGACCACACGGTTCTGCGCGCGTCCCGACCGAGGACGACCGTCGCTGAACTGCAGCACGTCACCGTTCTCGCCCAAGCTGCCGCCAGCGCGCTCGGCTTCACCACGTAGCCAGTTCTTGGCCTGCTCGCGAGAATGGCCCCATTGCCTGAGCTTGTACGCGATATCACTGCCGCACAGCGGAACAGCGAAATCCAGAAAGAGCCGCAGCTCCTCAATAGCATCCAGCGGTTCGGGCTGACGCATGAAAATACCCCCTAAAACTAAACGACAACGCAAGAATTTGAGAACCCCGAAACCGGCTAGAGAAGCGGTTGCGTTCCGGGCGAAAGCGAGCAAGAAGCATCAGTCGGGAAGACGCCGTCACGATCGGGCCACACGGCCTGCCAGTACGGCACAGCGGTATCCCGGCCATACACCGCCCGTAGCATCGCGAAGGGCTCCAAGGACTCCACGGGGCGCATGAGCAGCCGGAATCCGTTCGCGAGAAGCCCGTCCAGGACCTCACCGGCGACCGGACCAGACGATCCGGCGAACCGCTCGACGACGGAATGGAGCACGCCCTGCATCGCCCTGACGTCCAGGCCGGCCATCACGAACTCATGCCCCAAAGACTCGTGCAGACCGACGGTGTAGCAATAGGCGGCAGAACCCTCATCAGCAAGAACCGCCTGGACGGCGAACCCGTGCTCCGCGATAATCTCACGCAGTCGAGCAACGTACTCCGTCATGAAATCGGGCAGACACACACGGCAATCCGCGTCCCCGCAGGAATCGTAAGGTCGGCCCTCCGGCAAAACACTGGCCGCGACATCGGGTGTGAAATCCAGATCGCGAACAACCAACTGGGACCGGTCGTCCTCCTGATGGAACGACTCCAGAGCCGGAAGATCGATCAAACCCCACCGGCCCTGCGACAGGTCACCGCCCAGGCACGACCACCCGTAAGCCTCACCGCTCGCGTCATCGACCTCCACGACGTACCACTCGCCCCAGGCGGAGAAGTACCGGAGGCCGACCACCCTGTGCCCATGCGGCTCCAAGACCGTTGCCCACAGACCCGGGATCTCGGCCAGCACCGCCGGAGCCGGATAGAAGTCGTGGCCGCGCTCCCCGCGCCACACCTCAGGCGGCCGCGTCCCGACCGGAGCACCCCCCTGCACGGAACGCTCGGGCGCGGGCTGGGCACGGAAGACGACCTGCTCCACATCCGGGTGGTAGATCGAGGCCTCGTCGCCGTCCCAGCGCACCGTGTACGTCTCCAGGTCGCCGGGCAAGGCGCGCAGTTCGGGGACGGTCTCCATCGCCCGGAGGAAGAGGGCGATGAACACCTCCTCAGGGATCCCGGAATCGGCAGAAACGGTGGTTCGCTCCCAGGGGTGCCCGAGGAAGCGCATGCGGATGTCCGCCATGATCAGTTCTCCAGTGGTTCGTGGGTGGTGGAGGCCGGGGAGTGGCTTGCCGTTGTGCGCGTCGTTGATCCGGGCGATCGCGGAGCGGCGGCGCAGCGCCGCCGCATGCGTCACCGGCCAACCGGCCCCGACGGGGGGAAGGGGGGAAGAGCCCGGATCAGGAGTCGGACGACTGCTGCGCCCGGTACTCGCCCACCACGGCGAGCACCGCGATGCCGAGAAGGCCGGCCCCCTCGCCCGCCATCCAGTCGCCGAGCGTCGCTCCCGGGCTGTTGCTCAGCCGTTGGATGAGGTCGTGCACGCCGACATGCGGAACGCCCTCGACGTCGCAGCCAGCCTCGAAATGTCCGAACTGCGGGACGTGCGCGTGGTAGTGCCCGTCTGTGCTCCAGTGAGGGTCCTGCCACAGCTCGAACACGGCGCTCGGGGCGTCCTCCTCCAGTCGCGCGGCGACCTCTTCGCAGAGGCCCAGCGCGGCGTCCCGGGAGCGGTAGACCTGCCCTAGCGTGAGGACCTCGGCAGGACCACGCTCGTACTCGCCGCGGAGGCCGTGCTCCCGCATGAGGTCGAGAAGCGGAACGAGTTCGCCAGCGGGTGCCGAATGGATGCGGAGCTGCAGATCAGCAGACACGTTTCGTCCTAGGTTCGAGCGCCACGACGGGCGCGCACATAGAAGGGGGAGGGGGGAGGGGCAGGGCCGCGTGTTTCGGGAGCGGCAGAGGTGAAGCAGAGGGCCTTCGGCTGTTCGGCCATCGCCCTCGCACCTGCAGAGACCGGCGGCGCGAGGCGACGGCGAAGACCGGTTGACGGTGGCCGTCAGAGCCGCGATGTCTCACGCCGCCAGTCGCGCGTCTCAGCGCGGCGAACCAGACGCCGGAACCAGGGCCCTTTTTCGCCCTCGTCGCTGTACCGACCCGGCAGGATCTTGCTTCCCACGGAGCCGGTCCGAGCGTTCTTGACCTTGCGACGCCTCGCGGGACGCTTCTTTGCCCCGGTTCCCGGGACGGGGGTACTCATGTCGAGATCAACTCCGCATTCGCCCCGATGTCTCACGCGTGGTCGTTCCCGGCGCAGTCGGGGCAGTCGTCGGGACAGCGATTCAGGGATTCGGGCACAGCCCGAGAGGGTTGGAAGGTCAGCGACTGAGGCTGTTCAGCTCACGCTTCACTCCTCACTGACCACCACCCGCACGCCCGACATGCGGCACTCCTGGCCGCGCACGATGTGGCCGTCCAGCCGGCCGTTGATCAGGTCGACAACCGCTCCGCACCCCGCGGACGGACAGCGGACGGCCATCACCCGGCCCTCGTCGTCGAGGAGGGGCATCTCGTGGGCGACAGCCATCGCGGTCTGCTCGCCCTTCAGGCGTACGGAGAAGGTCACCGCTCGCCCGGCCCGTATGTCATCGAGACACGACTGGCACAGGGGCTGCTTGCGGGCTCTGGCTGTGGCCGCTGGTGAAGGGGTCGCACGGTGGCCGTCAGGAGAGGCGCCGGGCGGCAAGCCCGTCTCGGGGTCGATCAAGAGGCTCGGGGCGGTGTGGCGTTCCAGCTCGTGAAACATGGTCGGGCGGCCGCAACAGGGGCATTTCATCAAATAGAACAACGCGAGCTCTCAGGATCGTCGGAGTGGGTGGGCGCGGACTGCCCCTGCGGGAAGGGCTGTCCTGCGGTGACTTGGGGCTGTCACGGGGAGATGCAGCCGGTGACCCCGGTCGGGTCGACTTCCTCGACGAGGCCGCGGGCGGCGGCCTGTTGGTCGGGTGGCTTGTCGGCGGGTTCTGCGGTTCCCCCGCCCCCGCGAGAACCACAATACACATGGAAACGGTAAAACGCAACAGTCGAGATTCTCGACCCCCATGCAAGGCACGGCCAGCCTCAACCTGAACGAGAGCGGGGGGCCGTCCGCCTCGGGACCCGGCCCCCCGGGCATGTGCCGGAGAGCATCAGGGACCGTCCGGTCGCCGCCGTCCCTATGCCGCGCCGCGCGAGTGCCCGTTACCCATGCGGCGCGCCGGGCCTCCGCGCCCACATCCGCCCGCCCAGACACCGGAGCGCCAGAGCAGAAAGGGGCGCGCGGAGCCGGCAGATGTGCGCCCTGCCCGAGACCCGGCCAGGCCCGTACCGTCGCAAGAACGGCCGAAGACCCCGGCATGACGCCCGGAACAGCGGTCGAGGAGGACGGTGGCATGGTGATGGAGCGCAGGAGGGTACTGAGCGCCGGGCTTTGCGCGGCGGCACTATGGGCGGGCGACACGACACCGGCACTCGCCAGCGGACTCAGCCAGCGCCTGGCGGACAGGGAACTCCCGGCCGCGCGCAGGTTGTTCGCCACAGGCAGGTACGACCGGCTGCACCAGGTGCTCCCTGGGATGGTGACCCGCGCGAGCGAGAGCGAACGAACGGGCCCGGTCGGCGCCAGCCGGGCGGCAGGGGTATGGGTGCTCGCCTCTCAACTAGCAGTCAAGGAAGGCGACGTAGACACGGCGGCCGCCTTCGCAGCCCGAGCCGGAACGGCGGCCCGCCGCTCGGGCCACCCGGTCCTCCTCGCGGCCGCCGCGCGCGCGGCGGCGACACCGCTGCGCCGAACGGGCCGCCCGGATAGCGCCCTGCAGCTGCTCCAGGAAGCACACGATGAGCTGAACGCCGGCCCCCGACCGTCCGCGGTCGTCCTGGACGCATCCGGCATGGTGGCCCTGACCGCCGCGTACACCGCCGCCCAGGCCCGCATGCCCTCCGCTGCCGAGCAGTTCGCGTCCCTGGCCGAACAGACCGCGGCCCGCCTCCTCCACGACCGGGGGCGAGTGCCAGCGGACGGGGAGCTGTCGCCGACGCAGTGCATGCTGTACCGGGTCGGGATCCACCAGAAGCTCGGCGACATCGACCGCGCCCTGGCGTACGCCGCGGGCCTGGAGCCAGCCGTGCTGCCCACGCCGGAGCGCCGAGCCCGCGCGGCGACCGACACCGCCCGCGCCCTGCTGGCCGCTGACGACGTGCCATCCGCATTCGTCCAGCTACAACTCGTGGAGCGTGCCGCACCGCTGGAGGCCCGCCGCCCCTCGGTGCGCGCGCTGACTGCCGAGGTCGCCGCGCGCCGGCCGGACCTACCGGGCCTCACCGCCTTCGCCCGCCGCACCGCCCTGCGCGTCGCCCTCTGACCGCTCCGCCGACCGAATCCCCACCGCCCCTTCCTCGTACAGCTTGATCAGGGTCGAGCACACCGTGCACTCTGTTGCCGGGAACTCCTCCAGTTCCGAATGGACGCGGCAGTTGCCAGCCGCATCGACCGGCCACCCGTGGCGGTGTTCCAACCAGTCGTTGTAGTCCATGCCAGTCAGCCCGAGGAACTCGTACTGCTCAGTCGGCTGCGCCTCCCACTGTTCGCGCAGCGAGTCCATGAACTCCTGACGATTCACTGTGCTGCTGTCCTGGAACACCTGTTCTCCTCTCATTCGCTTGCGGACACCACGTCCGCATGGACTCCGAGCCGGAAGCCGAGCCCGGCGTGCTGGGCGTCGTCAGCCCAGGTAGTAGGTGTGTGTCGGGCGAAAGGTCGGGTAGAGCAGCTCGAACCAGCCCGGCCCCCGAGGATCGTCGAAGGCGAGCAACGCCGGGTCTTCCAAGGTGCAGCAGCCACACTTCGGATCCATCCACGTGATCGCGAGGTGGGGAAAATCGACCGACATCTCGCGGATGGCCTCATCCCACGCTCTCTTGTCCTCGTCGCGCCAGTCGTGCTGAGCCCCGTCCATGTAGACCCGGTCCAGGCGCTCGGCCCATTCGTCGAATGTCATTCCTGCGGCCTCTCGGTCCTTGTGGTGCTGTGAGTGGCCCGGTCCAGCCCCGGCTAGAAGGGGTGCGGGAGCCGATGTCGGGCCCGGTAGGTCAGGCAGTTTTGCCTTGGTTAGAGGGCGGTGGTGCTCCTGGGGGGTGAAGGCCAGCCGGGTCAGTTCAGTACGCGGAACTTGCGCCAGTCGGCCCACTCGATCCAGGTCGGCCATTGCGGAACGAGTCCGTCAAGGAGGCGTGTGGCGCCGTTGCGCTGCTCAAAGTCGAGGAGTCGCACACGTCGGGTGGCGGTGTAGAGCACGGTCTGAGAGTCGGCCATGACCGAATCGTCGACCTCGACCAACATTCCGATGTGCTCCGCCGACAGGGCGGCAAGGGTTGTGCCCATCTCAGGTGCTGCTCCTTGGTGTTGGGTCCGGCCCGGGACCCCTGTGGAGGGCCGGGGCCGGGCCGGGGGTGGGCGCGGACGGTCGTGGGGGTGGGCGCCGTCCTGCCCTGGTCTAGGTGTTCTCGCGGGCTCTACGGCGCGTAGGCCGGCGGCCTTGGGGCGTCGGCCGGATGAGGGCCGCGTACTGATCCGGTGGCCCCTGGGGGTTCCCGGGCGGCCCCGGGTGGGGGTGTTGCGGGCCGCCGGTGGTGGGTGGGGGTGGGGGCCTAGTAGCCGTTCAGCTTCTTGCTCAGGTGGGCCCGCCACCCGCTGCTGCCCCGGGTGCACGCTCCGGCATCCCGGTCTCCCTGAGCCGGACGATGCGGGTGTAGCTGACGGTGGAGCGGTAGTTCTCCATGCCGTCCTTGATCTTGAACTTTCGGCCGTCCGAAGTGTGGATCAGCTCCCGGCCGATCTTGGCCACGGTGACCATCGTGTAGCCCCAGTGGACCTGGCACGTCTCGTACTGGGCGACCTGGTCACCGACCTTGATGCCCTGGAGCCGCGGATCCGGGGCCCGCACTGCCTCGCTGAAGTCCATGTAGGTTTCTCGCTCTTGATCTCGCCCTGGGCCGCCGCGCCCTAGCTAAGGCGCTCGGTGTGGGAGGGGCTGGGCCCGGGCTCCGTGGGGGCCTGTGGGGGGTTGGGGTCGCCCGGCCGTGTCCTGGGGGGTTAGGCGGTCTTGTAGCCGTTG